>JBIIOL010000028.1:0-13600 GCA_044336965.1 Pirellulales bacterium
TGCTCTTGCAGCTTTCCTTTCGGTCATCCTCTCGACGAGCCCGCTGCTCGTCGAGTCCCAGTATGACCGTCTCCAGCCTGCGGGCCCAAGCCGTGACGCCCAACCGTCGAGACCGCTCCCTCGCTCACCGCTGATTGTCCCTCCGCAGTCCCGCGCTGCGGAGGCCATCCTGACCCCGCCGCTGCGACTGCAGCTTCTGGATGGCCGCGGCGAGCGTCGGAAACGCCTCGCTCGTCATCTCCGGATGCGGGAGCGTGCCATCCACGTGGATCAGCATGAATTGTCCGCTCGCGCCGCCGAGCACTCGCTTCATCGCCGGCAGTTGCGTGGCCGAGTCGCCCATGATCGAGCGAAACGTCATGTGAACATTGGAGTCGAAGTCGATCTCGCCGTTGCCGACGAGGCTTATGGCGTCGCCGGAGAGTTCGATGTTGTCGAGATAGGCGCGTGGCCCCTCGATCCTGAAATCGACGATGCTCGAACCAAAGGCATTCAGATCGGGCGACTTGACCCGCAGCATCTTGAGCATCGCCACCACCATCGGCAGCTCATAGATGTCGGCGTCGCGCAGCCGCACCTGTCCCCGGCCCGTGAGCGAATGGGTGCCGGCGCGGGAGCCGCTCACCTCCACCGTGCTGAAGACGCGTCCACGGTAGGGATGGGCGGCGGAGAGCGTGTCGCCGGCGAGTCGCTCGAGGTCGGCATCACCGAGCGATGCCGCTACCGCAAACCCGCCGGGGTCGCCCGCCGCGACGCTGCCGTCGAGGAGCAGCGTGCCGCCCGCCACTCGTGCAGACACGCGCCGCGGGGTCCCCTGCTCTCCGGGTCTGGTCGCCGTCGCACCGAACCGCACCCCGGCGGCATCCATGGCAAGCGGCCCCTGCACTGCCGTCAGCTGCATTCCCCGCCACATGGCGCTGTCGATCGCCATGTCGCCGAACGTCTGCCATGCCTGCCCGTCGGACTGGCCACGCAGACGAATGCCGCCGTGCACGTGCTCGATCGGGGTGCCGACATCGAGCGAACCCTGCTCCACGTCGAGCTGCATGTCCCATGATGCGGCGGGCGGACCGGCGGTGGAGTGGATGTCGAGCGACCCGGCCAGTGAAAGAAGGCCGCGGAGATGAACCGCGGAGATGGCCTGCTGCAGCCCCACGGGCAGCGCATGCAACACGTCATGGTCGGCACGGAACCGGTCGGCGGTGAGCTGCTCGAAGGACACGTGCCAGCCACCGCCGGGCGTGAACCGGCAGACGCCCCCGGCGGTGACGTTCGTCCTGTCATGCGTCCCGCGCACCCGTTCGAACGTGAGCACTCCGTTCTTCCAGTGCAACTGCCCGCGGAGCCGCTCCAGTCGGTAGGGAAACCACGCCGGCTCGATCGACACGGTGTCGCCCTGCGGCGTGGCCTCGATCTCCACCTCGGTCCTACGGGCCTTCACGTGGTACCGCACCGTCGCGGAAAACTCCGCATTCCCTCGGGGGTCGACATCGTCCCAGATCTGGCGCACGCCGGCGGGCAGGGCATCGCGCAGCTCCCGCTCCAGCACGACGCCGGTGCCGGCCAGTTGGAGCGTGAGTTCGCCGTCGTTGTCACCGCGGGGCACCAGCATGCCGTTGCACCGCACGACCCCGGTGTCGTTGGATCCGGTGATGTCGCGGAGCGTCCAGTGCCCTCGCTCCATACGAACGCTTCCCGACACGTTCGAGAGCGGATAGGGAAATCCTGCGTAGGCCATGCTGCACTGCACGAGGCGGATGCCCAGAGAATTGGCGTGGCCGCCCGGCAGTGTCGGCGACCGATCGTGCCGGAAGACGAAGTCGAAGGTGCCCGAAGCACGCAGCGTGCGGATGATATCGGCGCTGCGGGGAGGCATGGCTGCGAGCAGCGTGTCGTCGATCCGCATATTCTCGCCGCGCACCTCCAGCGTGCCGTAGGTGCCTCCCGGCTCGTTGGCCGCAGACGCCGGTGCGACCGTGCGAAAGCTTCCCTGCACCTGCACCGGGTGGCCGCCGGCCTGTCCGGTGAGGTGGATGGACAACGTCTTTCCCTCCAGCACGACCGTGCCGACAGTGCGGTCGAGCCGGTAGGGAAACCGGTAGTGCGTCAGCGACACGTTGCGGCACCGCAGGGAGACATTCGGCTCGACGATGCCGTTGCGGCGGGCAACCTGCGCCCGCACGTCGACCTCGCCGGCCGGAAGGAGTTTGCTCCAGTGCGAGGCCATCGAGTCTGGCAGCAGTCCCTCCCAATGCCGCCCCACCACCAGCCGCTCGGCCTCCAGGAGCAGGTCGAAGTCCGCGGTATTCGTCCAGCCGGCATATCGGCCGTTCCCGCGCAAGAGCGTCGAGCCAGCATGGGCCTCGAGTTTCTCGAATCGCAGCCCCGCGCGATCGATCTGGAACGCCGCCGTTACGTCACTCATCGCGAACGGCAGCGAGGCGTGCTCGAAGCGGCCCGACTCCAGCCGGCCCGTCACGGAGAAGACCGCCGACTCGAGCGCCTCCAGTGCCCCGGCGGCCTGCCAGTCCATGCTGACTCGCCCGCGCAGTCCGGCGATCCGGCTCCGTAGGCTGTCCGACATCGGCCCGGCCCCTGCCGGCAGTATGCCGACGACCTGGGGACTGAGCTCGAACGCCTGCACCGCCCCGCGCAGATCGAACATGCCGGCCGCCACGGACACGCGGCCCGCGATGCTCACCCGCTCGAAGATGTCGCCGGCGGCGGTGCCACGCACCATGGCCCACCCCTCGTTTCCGGTCGTGGTGTCGGGCTCGACATCGACCGCGAGCTGGCGCACGGCCACGCGGGACTGCCGCGGCACATCATCGACGAGCAACGTGGCATCCTCGATCGCAACAGGCACGGCGACGCCGCCCCCCGCTCGCTGCCCGAGGAGCCGCGAGACGGTCCAACTGCCCTCCGACTGTCGCACGGCATGCAGCACGGGCCGGCGCAGCCGCACGGCACCGATGCGCGGCGCCCCCGCGACCAGATCGGCGAGATTCGTGCTGCACGCCAGGCGGATCTCGTCGACCCAGAGCAGTTGCCGACATTCCTTGGGCAAGGCGGGGTCGACGAAGGACACGCCACGCACCACGATGCCCTCACCCTCCACGAGGCTCGCGGTCTGCACCTGCACCGTGAGCGCGGGAAACTCCTGGGCGAGCCGCTGCTGGATGCGCGAGCGAACCTCCTCGCCGAGGCGGCTCGAGCCGACGGCGCCGGCGGCGACCACACCGGCCACCGTGATCGGCAGGGCCCAGCGCACGAGCGTCCAGAGCGTGTCGGCGAGCGGTTTCAAGGCAGCTGTGCCACGGAGCGAAAGGCGGGCACGTGTTCCACGGGTCCGCCCCTTGGGAGGAAGGGGCGGGGAAAGTACGTCGCCGGCCAGCCGAGGGTCAAGACTCCATCCACCTGCCTGCCCCGCGAAAAGAACGCCATTCCCCCAGCCTGCGGCCCCCTGCTATATTGCCCGGCCCAGTCCCCCAAAGGGGACCGGTCAAGACATCGATACCGGGCAGGCTTCCATCATCAGCCCGGTTGGTTTCAAGGCTTGCCCAATCGGCGGCCACCACCAGGAACGGGGGAACTCATGGCCCAGAAGAAAACGTCTGCCGAGAAGAACGATTGGGTGGATCCGGTCCCCGGCGGGCTCAATCCCCAGCGACTGCTCTGGGCGGGTTTCATGGCGATCCTCGCCGCGGGCGTGGGCTTCGCAATCCGCGGCGGCATCCTTGACAACTGGCGTCAGGAGTTCGACTTCACCGCCCTGCAAGTCGGCCAAATCACCGGAGCCGGCCTCAGCGGCTTCTGCTTTGGCATCATCATCGGCGGGATCATCGTCGACAAAATTGGCTACGGCAAACTCGTGGCGTTCGCCCTTGCCGGACACATACTCTCCGCGATCGTCACCCTGAGCGCGTCGTCCGCGGGCAACGCCTATCAGTTCCTCTTCTGGGGCTCTTTCATCTTTGCCTTCGCGAACGGCACGCTCGAAGCGGTGGCAAACCCGCTGGTCGCCACCGTGTTCCCCAACAACCGCACGCACTACCTCAACATTCTCCACGCCAGTTGGCCAGCTGGCATGGTGCTGGGAACTGTCGCCGGCTGGTTTCTCGACGACCGACTCGGAATCCACTGGAAGTATCAACTCGCGCTCTATCTCGTGCCCACTGTCCTGTATGCATTGATGTTTCTCGGTCAGAAATTCCCCAAGTCGGAGGCGGCCGAGAAAGGCGCCAGCTTCGTCGACATGTTCCGGAGCGTCGGCATTTTGGGTGCGTCCGTCGCCTGCTACCTGCTGGCACTCTTCTTCGGCGATATTCTCAAGAACTTCGTTCCCGAGAGCGCCGCGATGTTGGGCTACGCCATCGCGGGATGCATGCTGCTGGCCGTGACCATCATGACAGGTTTTTCGATCGGCTCGTTCATGCTGTTCGTGCTCTTTGTGACGCACGCCCTCGTGGGCGCCGTCGAACTCGGCACTGACAGCTGGATTCAGAACATAACGGGCAACCTGTTCTCTTCCGAACAGGGCAAGGCGCTGTTCATCTGGACGTCTTTGATCATGTTCGCCCTGCGTTTTTGTGCCCACTTCATCGAGACACGCCTGCGATTGTCGCCCATCGGCCTGCTGCTCGTGTCATCCGTGCTGGCCTGGGTCGGCCTGCAGTTCGCCAGCGGCATGAACACGTTCCCGATGGCGTTGGCCGCGTTGGGCATCTACGCCGTCGGCAAGACATTCTTCTGGCCCACCATGCTGGCGGTCGTCGGCGACCGGTACCCGCAGACGGGCGCCGTAGCCATGTCGATCATGGGCGGCATCGGGATGCTCTCCGCCGGATTGATCGGTGGCCCCGGTCTCGGCTATTGCAAGGACCGCTTCGCGGGTGAAGCCCTGAACAAGCAAAGCCCTGCCATCTATGCCGAATACAAATCGGAAACACCGAGTCGTTTTCTGAACCTTCCCATCACGGAGGTGTATGGACTCGATGGCAAGAAGGTCGCGGTGGCCCGGGAAGCCGGAGCCGCGGCCACTCCAGACCAGAAAACGGTGACCGCAGCGGATCAGCAGGGAGATCGCGACACGCTCAAGGCGGACTCCTTCATTCCTGCCGTTATGGCGGCGATCTACCTTGCTTTCCTGCTCTACTTCGCCAGCATTGGCGGCTACCGTCGTGTGCAGATGTCTTCTCCGTGAAGACTCTGCCGATCAGGCTGACGGTTCATCGCTGACCGCCGGCGACGAGGATGCCGCAGCCGGCGAACGAATACGCCCGGCCCTCTCCTGCCGTCACTTCGACGCCGGAAGGTCGCCGACGATGATCCTGTCGTTGTCGCTGTCGGCGATCACGAGGCGGCCCTCGGGATCGAGGCAGCAGCCGTGCGGTCGCAAGAGCTGCGTGGAGAGGAGATCCTTCCCCACGGTCGCGCCGCCCCGCGGTGGCGTGCCCGCGACGAGTTCGATCGTGCCTGTCGCCGGATCATAGCGACGGATGCAGTGGTTCTCGGTGTCGGCGATCAGCACGCGGCCCTCGCGGTCGAAGGCAACGTATTTGGGGCCTGCCAGCAAAGCGTCGCGGCCGGGCCCGCCGTCGCCGCCATACCCTCCCTTGCCCGCAGCGTTGACCACCGTCCGCACGACACCCTGCTTGATCTCCACGAGCGCGTTGCCCTCGCGGAGGGCGAGATAGATTGTGCCGTCTTTTGCCTGGCAGGCCGCCCGCGGCCCGGCCAGCGGCGTCTCCAGGGCCTTCGCACCGTCGACGGGCTTTCCCCGCTGCCCGTTGCCCACGATGGTCGAGACGGTGCCGCCCACGAGATCGATCCTTCGCAGCCGTGAGTTGCCGATGTCGGCCACCAGCATGCCTTCGAGATTGGGAAGCAGGGTGCCACAGTAGGCTTGGTTGAACTGCGCTGCGGTCGCCGGGCCGCCGTCTCCCGCGAAGCCCGACACACCCGTGCCCGCGACCACGCGGACGGTGCCCGACTGCGGATCGAATCCGCGGATGCGATGGTTGAAGGTGTCGGCGACGAAGACCGTGCCGTCGTATCCGATCGCCACATCGTGCAGCCCGTGGAACCTCACCGCACTGGCCGCGGTGGCCGTGTCGGGTGGAAATGACTGCTTGGGCACGGGAACGTAGAACATCCCCGCCACGAACTCGACCTGCGGCGCACTGCCCCCCGCGTTCCCTGCCGCCGCCGGCTTCGCGACCCGAAAGAGCCGGTTGCCCCGCGTGTATTCCACTCCATACATCCGCCCCTCGGCGTCAAACGCCACGGCAAACGGTTCATTGACCTTTGCGGCATCGGGCTCTTTGCCGACGCGGCCTGCGGCGGAACCCGCTAGTACGACGACCTCCGCCCTGGCCGGACACGGTGCGGCGGGCGAGAACGATGCGGCCCACACGAGGGCTGACGTCACAAGGAGACGATTTCGTGGAAGCATTTGGATTCTCATGCGGATTTCAAGAAGGCATGCCGAACACGGCGATCGCTTCGGGCGGGAGCGGACGATCATAATCCAGCACATCCATGTCAGCGATATTTTGGAACGAACTGCTTGAGGCCGCGGATCGAATCCGCCGCGGGAAACGTCGCCGATCCAGAGGTCAGAGGCGGGATCCTTGATACGATTGGGGGCCAACACTGCCCCGGCGATCCCAGCCTCATCCCATCATGAAGCCTCAGCCCCATTCCCCAGTCGCGGTGGCCGTCGGCATCCTGCTCCGGCCAGATGGGAGGTTCCTGCTCGGCAGCCGCCCCGCAGGCAAGCCGTGCGAAGGCTCGTGGGAGTTTCCGGGCGGCAAGATGGAGTCTGGGGAAGGTGTCGCTGACACACTCCGCCGGGAACTCCGCGAGGAGTTGGCCATCGAAATCAGCACCGCGGACGACGACTGCCGGCAAATCCAGGTCGTGGAGCACGCCTATCCGCACGCCACCGTGCGGCTGCACGTCTGTGTCGTGAGCCGTTGGCACGGCGAGCCGAGGGCCGTCGAGGGCCAACGACTTTCATGGGAATCTCTCTGGGACGATGCGACGAGCGTGTCGCCGGTGCTGCCTGCCACGGCGCCCGTGATCGACATGCTCCGCAGCATGCGCGAGGCACTCTGCGCACGCCCCACCGCGACTCTTCACCGCCGAGGATGCGATGGGCCCTGAGGCGACACACCACTACCCTCCTGCACTCGCCTCCCGGGGAAGCCCTCCGAAGCCCACGGTGCCCGAGCATCCCCTGTCGCCGTTTTTCCGATCCCTCGGCCATCGAACGTGGTCGCGACTGGGGGCGCTCTGGATCGACGCCGGACGCTTCACGCTGGTGACCATTCCCTGCAACGTCGTGGTCCATGCAACGGAGGCCGACATCGACGAACTGTTGCGTGACACGGGCCGGTTCGTCGCGGTGTTCGTCAACGCGACGGGCACGGGAGTCGCCAGCAGCGATTTCTGGGTCCGCGCCAAGAGCTACTCCATGGCATCGCTGCAGCGACAGTTTCGCCAACATGTCAATCGCAACGGCCACCGTTGTCAGGTTCGTATCGTACCGTGGGCTGAACTCCGCTCATGCGGTCTGAAAGTCAACCAGGACACGATGGATCGCCGCGGCCTGAAAATGAACCGTTGCACGACTCCGGAGGGGTGGACAGAAACCTGCCGGGTGGCCGAGGGCATACCCGGGCTCGAGGCAACCGGTTGTTTCATCGACGGAAACCTGTCGGGGTTCATTGTGTCGTGGACTGTGGAAGGGGTGTGCCAGGGCCTGCTGCTGCACCGAGACAGCGAGTATCAGTCGATGGGAGCCGCCAACTCGCTCGTCTTCGGCTTCACGCGACTGATGATCCAGCGGACCGAGGTGCACGATGTGACTCTTGGCCGGGGCTGGTTTCCCGCCGAAGAATCGATCGACCGCTTCAAGCGGCACGCAGGCTACGACGAGGAGCCATTGCGTTTGGCGGTCATGCTCAACCCGCGTTGGGCAGGCGTACTGGGTTCATCCGTCACAAAAACGCTGCTGCGGTTTGTCGATGCGATCACCGCCCACAGGTCGAGCCTCGGTTCGGATCTGGAGGTCCTCGACGCTGCCACGCTCACGCGGCTTACGGAAGATCCAGATCGGCCGTCATGAAATCGGCGGCACGCTCCCCAATCATGAGGGCGGTGGCGGCCGTATGACCGGCGGTCTGCGTTGGAACGACGGAGTTGTCGGCCACCCACAGGTTGTCCACACCGGAAACCCGGAGACGCTGATCGACCACGGCGAGCCTGTCTGATCCCATCCGGCATGTACCGACGGGGTGGTAGTAGGTGCCGGCATGCGATCGCAGGAAGGCGTTGGGATCACCGGCCCCTGGCAGGATTTCTTCACCCAGCCCAAACCGCTGCAGGGACGGTCGCCGGACGATCGATCGAACCCGTTCCACTCCTGCAAGCAGCGCCTCGCTGTCTGCGCTATTCCTGAGGTAACCAGGGTCAATGCGAGGAGGACCCCATGGATCTTCCGGCGCTACCGTCAGAGTACCGCGGCTTTGCGGATGCATGAGTACCACGGAAAATTCCACGGCCCTGGGATGGCGACTGGTTTGAAAGTGAGTGAACACCTCCAACTCGGGGCTTGCCGAGGTACCCCCCAGAAAGCAACCGGACTCACAGCAGTTGGAAGCCATCACCCCGTTTCTGAATAGTCCATACTGCACAGCGGACCGCAACCACATGCTGAGACGGCCCGGCGGCGGCACGGATGATTTCATGACCACCGGAACTCCAACGTGGTCTTGGAAATTCAAACCGACCCCCGGTAAATCGACTGCGACCGGCACACCAGCAGCTTGCAGCATCTCCGCCGGCCCCACCCCGGACCTGTGCAGAATGCTGGGGGAGAGCAAGGCGCCGGCGCTGAGGACCACGCCCTCTTTGGCGAACACCTGTCCCGCGGCCCGGCGGCGGCCAAGTTCCACCCCTACGGCCCGACGCCCCGCGAAGAGCACCCTGCGCACGTCGGTGCGGCACAGAATCGACAACGTGCCTTCAGGCTTCACCTGCTGCAGATAGCGCGCCGCGCTGCTTCGCATGCCGCGATCCTGAAAGAGCGAAAACAGACCGCATGTTTCGGATTGGGCCCTGTTCAAGATTTCCACACTTCGGATTCCATCCTCCTCACATGCCCGGAGAAACGCCTTGGAAAATGCCGATTCATACAGGGGCGCATTCACGGGCAGCACGGCCCCACCACGCCATGACGCCGCTCGCTCCAGGCATGGCTCGAGATCAGCCCAACTCCACCCCGGCACGCCCCATGCATCATGGTCGGCTGGTGGGCCAGCAAGTGCCACCATGGCATTCACCGACGATGTTCCACCCACGACCCGTCCCATTGGAAAGGCGATGCGACGGCCATCGAGTTGCTGCTGCGGCACACTTGCCAGCGGCCACGACCAGGCCTTCCGCAGCCGCAGGCCTGCGAGCGGCGCATGCAGCGCCCATGCCGGATATCGGGGCCCAGCCTCGATGAGCAGCACCCGCTTCCCGGTCCTCTCCACCAGACGCCGCGCCACCACACAGCCAGCCGTACCCGCACCGACAACGATGATCTGAGGATCGACCATGGTGACTCTTCCCTGCGGTAGCCTCGAGCGGCACGGCTGGCCGCTCGTCATCGCCCTCTGGTGTCCCCGACGACAACCATCTCGGGCAACATCCCATGGGCGTGCACGCCCCCAGGCAGGTCGATCGCTGTCGGAGTTGCCGCGGCTGCGTCGGCGGAGGAAACAGCCATGGCCGCGAGTTGGGAATAGTGCCGGGCGGTCATGTCGCGTTGAGGCCATCCCTCACGATGCCACAGCGCCACGAAGATCTCGGCGAGCAGATGGCGATCGAGCCCGACCAGCTTGCGTGTCTGGAGAACGATCGTGCCATCGGCGTGACGCTGCGAATGCGCTTCGAGCAGGTGCACGGCCGCACTGCGGACGGCGCCGGCCACGGCCGCGGCCTGACTCCCCAGCCGGACGAGCGCCGCCGACGCCGCCGGATACGGCCCCGACTCGCAGCGGGCGAGGATATCGTGCCGCAGGAAATTCCGTGCATAACGGACGTCAGCATTCGTCACATCCTCCACCCAAGACTGCCCACGCGACTCCAGATACGCCCTGACGACATCGCGACGTACGGCCAGCAGCGGCCGCACGAGGGCCACGCCGTCACTGAGTTCACGGGCGGAGGCCATGCCCGCCAGCCCCGCCAGCCCCGTGCCACGGAGACTGCGATGCAGGATCGTCTCGGCCTGATCGTCCGCCGTATGGGCCACGACGACGGAGCGGGCGCCCTGCTCACGGGCAACCGCGGCGAAGAACTCGTGCCGCAGCCGCCGCGCCCGCCCCTCGATCCCCTCCCCGCGGACACCATCCGGCTCACGAACCTGCAGATCGCGCACGACGCAGGAAATGCCAAGCCCGGCTGCGAGTTCTGTCACGAAGGTGGCATCCGCCGCGGCCTCCTCGCGGAGGTCGTGCCTCGCATGCGCCACGAACAGCCGTGAGATCGCCCCCTGCGCGGCTGCCAGACTGTGCAGGCCCAGCAGGAGGGCCACGCTGTCGGCACCGCCAGAGACGCACGCCACCACCGGCGCCGACCAGAAGCCGTGGACCGGCAGGCCCGCATTGAGGGCGGCCAGAAAATCCCGATCGTGTGCGGCGTTATGCGCGGAAAGCGTGGCCATGGGCCTTATTGTGAACGCCATCCGCGTGGAAGTGAAATGCGCAAAATGGGCGATTCCGCGGTGGTCAGATGCCTTTCGCAAGCAGCCGGCCTCACGTTTCGGGCCGCGAAGCGGCATTGAGCAGCCGCTCGCCGCTGGCTACCCTCCCTCGCCACGTTCCCGGGCCTCAGGCCGCAGGCGAACGCTGATGCATGAACCAGCGAACCTGAACGAGGATCTTCGCATGCTCTTCCGGACCAGCTCCGCCCTCCGCCTCGCGGCCCTCGCCCTGTTGCTCCCCTCGATCGCGGGAGGCTGCTCGCTGATCACCACCGTCGCCTACCTCGTCGCACCCGAGAAGGATGCCCCAGCCGAGTTCAAGGGACTGCGGGGCAAGCACGTGGCCGTGGTGTGCAAGCCGATCGTGGAACTGGAGTTCAGCGATGCGAGCTCCGCCCGCGAACTCGCCATCATGGTCGGCTCGCAACTGGCAATGAACGTGCGGAAGGCCCGCGTGATCGACCAACGAGAGGTCGCTCGGTGGATCGATGAGAACGCGTGGGTCGACTATCCGACACTCGGCAAGTCCCTCGACGCCGACATCGTGGTCGGCATCGATCTCGAGCAGTTCCGCATGCACGAGGGATCAACGCTCTACCGTGGCCGGGCAAGTGCGAATGTCAGGGTGTATGACGTCGCCGAGAAGAAGATCCTCTTCGAGAAGCGGATCACTGACTTTACCTTCCCGGGCGACAGCGCCGTGCCCGCCACGGATCAGTCGGAAGCACAGTTTCGTGCGCTCTTCCTGCAGGTACTGTCAGGGAAAATCGCCCGCAGTTTCCACGCCTACGACAGCCGCGCGACCTTCGCGGAAGAGAACCTGACGTTTTAGTGCGGATGCCCCAGAGGCCATCGCCGTAAGTCAAGTTGCCGTCCGCCGCCGCCGTTCGATCAGGCTGAGGCAGCCAACGACGAGGGCCACGACGCTGCTGGCACCGGCTGGATCGATTTCCGGGACAGTAAAGCTGTACATCGATTGGGCGAGGATGGCATGCCCCGCGGCGGTCGGGTGAATGCCGTCCCAGCAGAGAAAGGTCGACAGATCGGCGCCGGGGATGGCCCCACCCGCATCGCTGGTATTGGTGAGCCCGTATGCGGCGGGATTCGCGTTCACCGACGTGATCAGACCAAAAAAGTCGAACGTGCGAACATTCGTCTCGCTCGCGAGGCGTGCTGCGAGGGCAGCATTCATCGAATAGGTGAGCGTGGTCGCGAGAGAAGCGGCGACCGGACCGTTCGCGGTGAGGGCGGGGGAGAGCCCCAGGTTCGGCGTGTTCCACACAACGATGTTCTCGGCACCTTTGGCCTGCAGGGTATCCACGATGCTGCCGATATCCGCCGCGAATTGACCCGCAGTCGCCACGATCGTCGCCGCCGGATCGGCTCCGCCCAAGATCGCAGTCATCGCGGCACGGGCGTTATTGCCTCCGCCAGCCACCACGTAAAGGGCGTCGGCGGGCGCTTGTGCCGACCCCAGCGAGGTGACAAAGGTCGCCGTCTGCGCGAGGAGGCTCGGCACGGGCCCAGGGTTGTTCAAGGGCCCCGTCGCCGCGCCAGCAGAGGCGTAGTTGGCCCCGAGACCGCCTCCAAGCACCGGGCCGGCCACCCCGGAGGGCAGGCCGAGCATCGTGGCAAACTGATACGCCCAGACATTGCCGTTGGTGTACTGGTAGGACGTCGCATAGGGATACTCCGGGATGAAGGTGTTCCCCGTGATGTCGCTCTGCAGGGTGACGTTGAACGGGGGTGTCGCGTTCGCATCCGAACCGAAACGAATGGCGTTGTTCCCCGAATCCGAAAGGCTGTCGCCGAAGATATAGAGATTACTGATGGTCGCCCCCATCGCCGTGTCGAGCGTGGCGGCGAGGAAGAATGACTGGACAAGCACGGCGGCGTAACGGAGTTTCATGCGTCGGGTATCCCTGGATCCGAGGGTGCACGGAAGGATTTCTTCCGTGGCAGGCTTTGCCTCGAGGGAAACGGTAGCTCCGATCGCACCGCTGCGCCAATTGCAGTCGTGGGGTAGCTGACCGACAGAGATCCCGTCGCTTGCGCTCCGGGCTTGTATGGGATCTGGCAAACGCCTGGCCATGATGGCCGTGTTTCGCGTGCCTACAGATTCTTCAGCGGCCGCTTCGGCTTGGGGGCGGCGAGCATCTTCTTCTTGTCGTCGACACCCGCGGAGGGAACCCCGCCGCCACCGCCGTCTCCCATCTTCGGATTATTGACGCCGGTATGCTTCTCAACCCACTTGTACCCAAGCGGCCGCTTCAAATCCTCGGCGGCCAGAAGCGCCCACGGTGTTCCGGGATGGTCATGCACGACTCGTTCCAGCAACATCACGGCCTGCTGGGAAACCTTCTCGGTCTGCGATCCCGCCTTGGAGACGTCGTCGCTCTCCTCGAGCACCCACGTGTCGTTCTTGGGATCCTTGAACTTCATCCCCGACTTCGCCTGCGCGAGCATGGAGTTATACGCATCGGTTCTCACCTTCAGGGCAAGCACCCGGCCGAACGACAGATCGTAGCCCGCCTGCCATCGCTTCTCCTTGATGGCATCACGATCGGAGAAGCCCGACTTCAGCAGTTCAGCAAGGGCGTCGATCCGCGGTTGGACGCGGGCCGCCATCTTCTGGGCATCGCTCAGCAACAGCGACAGCGCTCCGTCGTCCTTGCGGGGAAACGTCATCGTGGGTGACTCCATCGGGCTGATCTCGACCGATCGGGACGCCTCGACGAGCACCTTCTTCGCGCGGTTGCCGGCGAGCATCTTGTCGATCGTGACAGTCGACAGATAGTCGGGCTGGTAATTCCGCATCACGTCGGGATCGAAGAAATACCGCAA
>JBIIOL010000380.1:0-4031 GCA_044336965.1 Pirellulales bacterium
AGCCGACATCGGCTTCGCCCTTGTTCCTGCTGGCAAGGTCCAGATGCGCGAAGGCGATCTGGTCAAGGAAGTGGAAATCCCTCAGCCATTCCTGCTGGGCAGGACAGAAGTGACTCAGGCGCAGTTCAAGAAAGTGATGGGCTCCGAGCCCTGGTCCAACGAGGGGAACGTGAGGCTCGGGGACGACTACCCCGCAGTGGTCACCTGGGAGGATGCCGCCGCGTTCTGTGAAAAGATCACCGAGCGTGAGCGACGCAGCGGTGCGCTGGCGGCCGGCGAGGGATTTCGGCTGCCCACGGAGGCGGAGTGGGAGTATGCGTGCCGGGCGGGTTCGAACACGCGATACTCTTTTGGCGCTGACGAAGGGAACCTCGATCGGCACGGGTGGTACGTCGGCAACTCGAACCGCATGGCACATCCGGTGGCGCAGAAAGTGCCAAACCCGTGGGGCCTGTACGACGTGCATGGGAACGTATGGGAATTGTGCAGCGACTTTTATGCCTATAAGAATCGCAACAGCCAGGCGTTAGTCGATCCGAAGGGCCCACGCGAAGGCCGGGTGCGGGTGTTGCGTGGCGGCAGCTGCAGCGTCAATCCGGATACGTGTGGCTCCGGGACTCGTTACTGGGTGGAACCGTCAGAGCGGAGAGGCGGCATCGGTGTTCGTGTGGTGTGTGATGTTGAGTGAACCCGGCGTGCCGGCTCCGTCGGAGGTATCGAGGTGGTGATGAGTGGCAACGATAGCGACAGTCTGGGCGACGAGGCTACCTTGGCCGGCAGGTCGCGGCGGCAGCGGGCCGACGCAAGTCTGGGCGACGAGCGAACGCTGGGGGACGGGCTTTCCAGCCGGGACACGGTCATCGACCACATCGAGGTCGTCGATCTCGAGGCTCGCTACAGAATCGAGGGGCCGCTCGGCAAGGGCGGCATGGGAGCGGTGATGCTCGCCACCGACACCCGGCTCGGTCGCAAGGTGGCGGTCAAGCGGATCCTCGGCGAGGCGGCGGGCAACCGGATGTCCGTGACCCGCTTCCTGACCGAGGCCAAGTCGATCGCTGCGCTGAATCATCCCAACATCGTCCAGATCTATGACTATGGCCGCGCGGCCGACGGGCCGTTTCTGATCATGGAGTATGTCGATGGCGGCAGTCTGCTCGATCGGTGTCAGGCCGGTGCGGTGCCGCTCGAGGAGGCGATCGACCTGGCCTGCCAGCTCTGCGACGGGCTCGCGAAGGCGCACGACCTCGGCATCATTCATCGCGACATCAAGCCGGCGAACGTCCTGCTCACCAGAGACGGCGTCCCCAAGCTGACGGACTTCGGCCTCGCGAAGGCGGAAGCGGGCGACCACGGCCAGACGATGACGGGCGCGGTGCTCGGCACGCCCGATTTCATGCCGCCGGAGCAGCGTCGCGACGCGAGCCTCGTCGATCACCGCAGCGACCTCTGGAGCCTGGCGGCAACGGTCTACCAGATGGTGACCGGGCGGAGCCCGAAAATCATCCGGTTCGATCTCCTGCCCGCGGAACTCACGACCGCGCTCGGCAAGGCGCTCGAGGAGGCGAAGGACGACCGTTTCCAGTCGGCCCGGGAACTACGGGATTCGCTCAAACTGAGCCTGCGGGCGGCGGTGCCGGGCGATGCGGCTTCGATGGCTTCCGCGGAGGGCCAGTGCCCCTCCTGTGGAGTCAAGAACGACACCAGCCGGAAGTTCTGCCGCGGGTGCGGCGGGGCGCTCGTGGTGCCATGTCTCTCGTGTGACCGGCCGATGCCGCCGTGGGAGCAGATATGCGGCCAGTGCGGCGTGCGACAGGCGGAGCTGCTCGCGGACCGTCAGGCGGCCTCTGCGGCGGAACAGGCCAGGGCGGAGGGGCTGCTGGGAGACCTCGAGTTTCAGAAGGCCATCGACATGGCAGCGAAGCTCGGGCGAGAGAGCCATCCCACTCTGGGGCACCTCGGTCCCTGGAGCACCGAGTTCGTCGTCAAGGCGGAAGAGGCCCGTCGGCAGCACATGCTCCGTGCCGCGGATGAACTGGCCGATGCCGCCCGACACGAGGCGGCGCACGACTACCTGTCGGCTATTTTCGCCCTCGAGATGGTCGCTCCCGCCCTGCACGGCCAGCCGCTGCCGGGAGCCGGGGAGACGATTGCGGCTGCGCTCGCGAGAATCAAGGCGAAGCAGGTGGAATCGACACGACTCGACAAGCTTGTCCGCGACAGGATCGCGTCGCGGCAGGTCGACGGGCTGCTGCCCGAGGTGGCTCGGCTGCTGGAGCTTCAGCCCGACCGTCGTGATCTCGGGAAACTCAGGCAGCAGCTCGAGGAGCGGGATGCGAAACTCGCCGCGGTTCGTGACGCGGCAATCGCATCGGCGTCTGCACACCTCTCGAGGCATGACTACGAGGCCGCCCTGGCGGAACTGTCGCGCATCCACGAGACCGTGGACACACCGCAGTCGAGGCAACTGCGTGAGCGGACGGCGCGAACCGTCGCCCGGCTGAAGGAACTCGTGGCGACGATTCGGGGCATGGTGGCCGGAAAGCAGATGGATGGACTGCTTCCGATCGTGGAGGAGTTTCTGCGGCTGAAGCCCGGCGATCCCGAGGCGATGAGGATCAGCGACACGATCACGGCGCGGCAGAAAAAGAGTCTCCAGGATGTCGAGGCGGCCTGCGGTCGGGCCCGTGACCTCATGAAGGCGTGCGAGTTCGAGGCGGCGGTGAGGGTGCTGGAGGCGGTGTCCGCGGCGAGCGGTTCCGCGTCGACGCAGGAGCTTCTCTGGGAGTGCAGATCACTCGCGACACTGCGTGCAAACGCGTTGCAGTCCCTCGATGCCGCCCAGTCGGAGGGTGATGTCAGCTCAGGGCTGGCAGCCGCCGATTCGTATCGCCAGGTATTGGCACACCGGGATCTTACCGACGACGCATTCGTCGAGCGGTGGCGGCGGTGCGAGGAGGGCGTGTCCCGACGTCGGTTGCAGCGAACCATCGCACGCGTCGGGGCCATTGGCGGCGGCGTGTTGGCTGCGATCGTCGGCATCGTCGTGCTCGGCTCCATGGTGGGCGTCGGCAGTGCCCGGCCGACGACGACAAGCCCGGTCGGTGCGACCGCGACGAGCGTCAGCGGGCCAGCGGTGCCCGTGGTCGGGGCGTCCGTGTGGGACTGGTATTACCAACCCGTGGGCAACTCGATCGGCTTGAGATTTGTCAGGGTTCCTGCCGGAGAGGTGGTCGTCGTGAACGTGAAAGCGTTGGTGGATAGCCGATATGACGATTCGAGGCGGGCATTGCGTCGAGACAAGATCGCCCGCCCGTTTCTCATCAGTCAAACCGAGGTCACGCAGTCGCAGTGGCGGGAGGTCATGAAGTCGGAGCCATGGAAGGGGAGGTCAGCTGATGGCGATCGACTGCCGGTGACGTTCGTGACACGGGGCGATGCCGTGGCCTTTTGCGTCGCCCTCACGAATCGGGAAACCGGAGAGGGCATGGGGGGCATTCTCGGCGGCAGGCCTCTGGGCAGGGCTTGTACGCCAGGAGACGTCGGCACCATGACTGGTGTTTACAGCCTGCCGACGTCGGATCAATGGGACTACGCATGCACGGCAACGCGACAGACGGGGCCCGATGCAGCGAGCCTGGGCCGGTATGCGTGGACGGTGGAGAACTCGGGAAAGTCGGTGCACGATGTCGCGCTCAAGTCGCCCAACGCCATCGGCCTGTACGACATGCACGGCAACGTGCAGGAGCTGTGCCTGGGGGAGACGCGTGGTGGAAGCTGGAATACAACGGCGACCGTCTCCACGGCGGAGCGTTACGGCAACTACGGGAGCCGCGGGGGGCCGACTGACGAGGTCGGATTCCGGGTGATCGTCGAGTTGGAGTGAGGTGGAACGTGGCAGGTGTGGCAAGGGGGGCATGCCGTCAGCGCTCGCCCCAGAAACGCGTATAGGCAGAGTTCGCGTCGTACATTTCCTGCTGCTTGTCGACGTTGAATCGCCGTCCACCGCGAGGGTCTGCGCCCTGCCCGGCGAT
>JBIIOL010000381.1:0-4025 GCA_044336965.1 Pirellulales bacterium
ACCTCGATCCACGAGGTGATCCTCTCCGGCGGCGACCCGCTCATGCTCGACGACGAGCGGCTCGCAAGGCTCGTGGCACGGCTGGAGTCGCTGCCGCATGTCCGACGGCTGCGAATCCATTCCCGGCTGCCAATCGTTCTGCCCTCGCGGGTGACCGACGAACTGGTGGCGACGCTCTCACGCACCAGGCTGTCGTGCGTGGTCGTGGTGCATGCCAACCATCCGGCCGAACTCGACGCCGAGGTGGCCGCGGCCGTCGCCCGACTGGCGGACGCCCGGCCGATCCTGCTCAACCAGGCGGTATTGCTGGCGGGCGTGAATGACTCGGTCGAGGTGCTCACGCAGCTTTCCGAGCGGCTCGTCGATCTGGGCATCGTCCCCTACTACCTCCATCTGCTGGATCGCGTGCATGGCACGGCAGCGTTTGAGGTCGACGAATCATTGGCCCGTGCCCTCCACGACCAGTTGCGTGCAACGCTGCCCGGCTACGCCGTGCCACGGCTGGCGAGGGAAGTGCCCGGTGAACCGGCGAAGGTCTGGCTGGGGTGACGCGCGCCGACCGGCGGCCACCGGAGGGATTTCACCTTTCGGGGAGCGGAAGCGTAGAATCGCTGGTTTGAACACGTGGAGGAGCCCATGAAAATCCTGATCGGTGTGGATGGTTCGGAGTCGTCGCTCGATGCCGTGCGGATGGTGGGTCGGCTCGTCGACCCGTCGTGCGACGAAGTAGCGATCTACTTCTCCCCGATGGAGTTGGAGAAGCGGCTTCTTGGCCGCTCGCGCCGGATCATTGACGGCGCCGCCGCCGCGCTCTACGAGGAGGCCTGCTCGCTCCTCCCCGGTGGTTTCACGAAGCCCACTGAGATGATCGCCAGTTCGAAGTCGGCTGCGGTTGGACTGTTGGAAGCGGCGGCCGGCTGGCACGCCGACCTGCTCGTCGTGGGCGCCCGCGGCCACGGATCGGTCGAGCGATTGCTGCTCGGGAGCGTGTCTCGGGCCGTGGTGCATGGTGCCAACCTTCCGGTGCTCGTCGTTCGCGGCGGCCCGCCGGCCGATCGCGGTCCAAAGACGCTCGTCTGCCATCATCCGGCCAGCGCCGCGACGATCGCCGCCCTGCTCGGACGGTTGCGTTGGCCCGACAACACGGTTGGTTCTGTCATCGGCGTCGCCGAGTCGATGCTGGCCGGCCCGCTCCCCTCGTGGCTCGAGAAGACCGTGCGGGATCCCGACACCGCGGCGATCGCCGATGCCTGGCAACAGGAGCACGACAAGGACGTGGCAGCGATCAGCAACGGCCTCTCGGCGTTTCAGTCGACGCTTCCTGCCGCCTTCCGCTCGCAGGCCCCGATCATCGTCGAGGGAAATCCGGGGGAGCAGATCCTCGCCCGTTCCAAGCAGGATGACGTCGATCTGATCGTCATCGGCCGGACGCCTACCGACACGCTCACCCGTTGGCTGCTGGGCAGCACGTCCGAGGCCGTCCTGACGAACGCGGCCTCGAGCGTGCTCATCATTCCGGCCGAGAAGAAGGCCTGAGGCACCGCTCCACGAAGGCTACGTAGTCCTTCGGCGTGTCGATGCCACGGGCAGCATGGTCGATGGCGCCCGCCACGATCGGAATGCCGGCCTCGATCACACGCAACTGTTCGAGGCTCTCGATCGCGGCCAGCCGCGATTCAGGCAGGTCGTTCCACATCTCCAGCACCCGCCTCCTGTAGGCGTAGATGCCGACGTGTTGCCAGTAGACGGGCGGTGTTGCCGTCAGGAGCGATTCTGACCAGTCCCGCGCCGCGGGTACGGGAGCCCGGCTGAAATAGATCGCCCGCCAGGCGCCGGGCACCGACATGCCAACCGCCTCGCCAGACTCCGCTTCCTGCCGCCAGGGCGTGAGCACGGCCTTGACGGCAGCCGGATCGTGGAGGTCTTCGACCCGCTTGAGTGGTGTCACGAGCGTGGCGACGACCGCCTCGGGGCAGCGGTCGAGCAGATCGATCACCTCGTCGATCGCCTTGGCAGCCAGTTCCGGCTCGTCCCCCTGCACGTTGACGATCACGTCCGCCTCGGGCAGTCGCGGGAGTGCTTCGACGATCCGGGCCGTGCCGCTGGGAGCCTCGGGAGACGTCATCACAGGCTCCCCACCAAAGGCCCGCACCGCGGCCGCGATCTCCTCGCTGTCGGTGACCACAACGACATGCTTTGCCCGTACGGAGCCCCCGGCGGCCCGCCAGGTGTGTTCGATGAGCGGCCGGCCCGTGTCGGCCAGCAGCATCTTGCGGGGCAGACGCTGACTGGAGAGCCGGGCCGGGATCGCAATGATGGCGGACGAACGATTCATGGCGGAGAGCACCTTTTCGCGGGAGAATACTCGGGTGGCCCAGCGTGTGGCCATGCCAGTACATTCCCCGACGGTCGGGCTCGGTAGTCCATAGACGAAATCCTGACTTGCGCCCGGACCTGAGGATTCACCATGTGCGGCATCGTTGGATACATCGGGTTTCGTCGCGCCACCGACATCATCCTCGAGGGTCTGCGGCGGCTCGAGTACCGCGGCTACGATTCTGCCGGGATCGCCCTGCTGCCCGAGTCGGGCGGGATCCACGTGCTCAAGGCGGCAGGCCGGCTCGTGCGGCTGGAGGCCCTCGTGCGGGCCGGCGTTCCGGATAGCTCCATCGGCATCGGCCACACCCGCTGGGCCACACACGGCGCCCCAACCGACGCCAACGCCCACCCGCACCTCGGTGGCGATGAAGGGCCCGTCACGTCGCACCAGAGCGGCCATCCTGGCGAGGCTGCCGTCGCCGTCGTCCACAACGGTGTCATCGAGAACTACCGTGTCATCAAGGATCGCCTCGAATCGGAAGGCTACGTCTTCCGTTCGGAAACCGACACCGAGGTGATCGCCCACCTCATCGACAGCTGCCTCACGCGGACACTCGCCGCGGGCCGCTCCGTGGCCGACGACCCGGCCGACACGCCGTGGGTGGCAGCGGTGCGGGAGGCGATCGCCCAGCTTCGCGGAACATACGGCCTGCTCGTCCTTTTCCGTGACCGGCCCGACATGCTGGTGGCCGCCCGCCTGGGCAGCCCGCTGGTGGTGGGCGTCGGCGACGGAGAGCACTTCATTGCCAGCGATGCCAACCCGCTCGCCGGCCACGCCGACCGGATCGTCTACCTCGCCGATCACGAAGTGGCGGTGATCACGGCGGGCACCCTCCGCGTGCTCCATCGCGATGCCGGCAGGATCGAGCACGCCGTGCGGCCGCTGGCGCTCTCGGCAGAGGATGTCGGCATGGGCGACTACGCCCACTTCATGCTCAAGGAGATCCATGAACAGCCCGAGACGATCCGGGCAGCCATGCGGGGCAGGCTCTCGCGGGACGATGCCACGGCCGTCTTCGGTGGACTCAACCTCACGCCCCGGCAGCTCCAACGGATCAATCGCATCGTGCTGACAGGCTGCGGCACGAGTTGGCACTCGGCGTTGATCGGCGAATACTTGATCGAGGAGTTTGCGAGGCTGCCGGTCGAAGTGGAATATGCGAGTGAGCTTCGCTACCGCAACCCGCCGCTCGACGAGGGCACGCTGCTCTTCGCGATCACGCAGTCGGGCGAGACGGCCGACACGCTCGCCGCCCTCCGTGAAATCAAACGAAAAGGCCATCCCACGCTCGCCATCTGCAATGTCGTGGGCAGTACGATCGCCACCGAGGCCGACGGCGGCATCTACCTGCACGCCGGTCCCGAGATCGGCGTGGCGAGCACGAAGGCCTTCACGAGCCAGTGCGTGGTGCTCTCACTCCTGGCACTCTACTTCGGCCGGCTGCGGCACATGAGCTACGAGCGGGGGATCGAGTTCATCGACGCCTTGGAACGGCTTCCCGATCTTGTAGCCGAGGCGCTGCGTGCCGACGAGGCGATCAAGCGGATCGCGGAGCGGTATCAGGATGCGAACACGTTTCTCTATCTCGGCCGGCAGTACAACTTCCCGGTGGCGCTCGAGGGCGCGCTCAAGCTCAAGGAGATTT
>JBIIOL010000382.1:0-4005 GCA_044336965.1 Pirellulales bacterium
GCCATTACGGCCGGCACGTTGATGTGTCCCTTGCCGAGAATCACGCCCTTGGTCTTATCCTGCATCTCGGCAAAGTCCTTCAAGTGCACGCCGTACAGCCGGCCCTTGAGCACCCGAATCACCTCCACGGGCTGCTCGCCCGACCGCAGGTAGTGGCCGAGGTCGGCGCAGGCACCGATGCGGGGATCATATTTTTCCACCGCCTTGAGCACGTCGATCGACTTGTTGTAGCGATGCGTGGGGCCGTGGTTGTGGATCGCCACGCGAACATCAAACTCCTTCACGAGTTCGTCGAGGCTCGCGAAGGAATCGGGGTCGGGATCGGCGCCAAAGGTTCGAATGCCGGCGGCCTTCGCAAACTCGAACATCTTCCGGTTGGCCGCGGCATCCTTGGTGAAGCGATTCACGCCGTGGGCCGATACCGTGAGGCCAAGGTTCGCCAATTTCTTCTTCATGCTGTCGATCGCAGCGGCATCGGAGTTGAGCGGATACATGCCCGAATAGAACTCGACGAACTTGAAGCCCAGATCGCGGGTGTGCTGGAGCGCCTCGTCCACCTTGTAGTTGCGGAGCGAATAGATCTGAAGGCCCAGGTTGAGGTTGTTGGCCGAGGCTGCACTGGCCAGACGGGCCAGCGGCGAGAGGGCGACGGCGCCGGCCGTGGCGGCGAGGAACGAGCGACGGGAGACATTCGTGCTGGGCATCGGGGCAACTCCTGCGTGTGAAGAACCAGTCGGGATCGTAAGATAGTTCAATCATTAGTCCCCTGCACGCCGCACGGAAAACTCCCGATGTCCACGCTGTCCGCAGCTGCCTCAGCCCCCGGTAACTCCTCCGCCCTGAGGGCGCACTGCCGCTCGATCGCCGAGCGGGCCCGGAAGGCCGCCATCGACCTGGCCGGGGTGCCTGGCGACACGAAGGCAGCCTGCCTGCGGGCCGCCGCCGCCGCCATCCGGGCCGACGTGGCCGAAATCCTCGTGGCCAACAAGCTCGACCTCGCCGCCGCCCCCGGCTTCGGCCTGACCGCCGCGGCCATCGACCGGCTCACCCTCGATGCGAAGCGGGTGGAAGGCATCGCCGCTGGCGTCGAGGCGGTGGCCTTGCTCCCCGATCCCGTGGGCGAGGTGATCGAGGAATCGAGGCAGCCGAGCGGGCTGATGGTCCGCAAGATCCGGGTGCCACTGGGAGTGGTCTTCTTCATCTACGAGTCGCGGCCCAATGTCACGGCCGATGCGGCGGCGGTGGCCCTCGCGGCGGGCAATGCCATCATTCTCCGTGGCGGCAAGGAGGCGGCCCATTCCAGCGGCCGGATCGTGGGGAGCATGCGGAGGGCGATCGCGGCCGCCGGCCTGCCGGTCGACTGCGTGCAACTGGTGGACACCGCCGATCGCGAGGCGGTCGGCGCGTTTCTCGAGATGGACGATCTGATCGACATCGTGATTCCCCGCGGAGGCGAGACGCTGATCCGCCGCGTCTGTTCCGAGGCGCGGATGCCGGTGCTCAAGCACTTCACGGGCAACTGCCATGTCTACGTAGACCGCGCGGCTGACCTCGCCATGGCGAAATCGATCACGGTCAACGCGAAGTGCCAACGGATGGGCGTTTGTAATGCGGCGGAGTCGCTGCTCGTGCACCGTGACGTCGCGGAAGCGTTCCTGCCCGATATCGCGGCTGCCCTCGGCACGCACAAGGTCGAGATCGTGGGCGACGCCGCCACCCGCCGGTTCGTGCCCGCGGCGGGTGTGGCCAGCGAGGCTGATTTCGCGACCGAATATCTCGGCCCCATGATCTCGGTGGCCGTCGTCGATTCGGTCGACGCAGCGATCGACCACATCAACCGCTACGGTTCGCGACATACCGATGCGATCGTGTCGGCCGATCAGGCCGCGATCGATCGGTTTGCTGCCCGGGTCGATACCGCGGTGGTCATGATCAACGCCAGCACCCGTTTCAATGACGGCGGTGAGATGGGGCTGGGCGCCGAGATCGGCATCTCCACCGACAAGCTCCACGCCCGTGGCCCGTGCGGCACGCGGGAACTCACGACATATAAATATGTGGTGGTGGGAAGCGGACAGGTGCGGACATGAGGTTCTGGGATCCTGGATCATTGCGCTTCCTCGGTACCCTCTTTTTGTGGAGCATTTTTGTGGCCATGTCTGCATCCGCCTTCGCGAACGAGCCCGCCGATCCGAATCTCTGGCTGGAGGATGTCACGGGCGAGAAGCAGCTCGAGTGGGTACGCGGCCGCAACGCCGCCTGCGTGGCGGAACTGGCCGGCGTGGACCGGTTCAAGGCCCTCGAGGCACGGATCCGCGGCATCCTCGATTCGAAGGAGCGGATTCCGATGGTCACGAAGATCGGCGACCGCTTGTACAACGTGTGGCGGGATGCCACGAACCCCAAGGGGCTCTGGCGGCGGACAACGCTCGACGAATATCGCAAGCCGGAGCCTGCCTGGGAGACCGTGCTCGACCTCGATGCCCTCTCGGTCAAGGAGGGAGAAAACTGGGTTTGGCACGGGGCCTCCGTGCTCGAGCCGGCGGATCGTTTTTGCCTCGTGTCGCTCTCCCGCGGCGGTGCCGACGCCGACGTGGTGCGGGAGTTCGACCTGGAAAAGAAAGCCTTCGTGGAGGGCGGCTTCTCGCTGCCCGAAGCCAAGAGCCGCGTGGCCTGGCGCAATGCCGACAGTCTGTTCGTGGCCACCGATTTGGGCCCCGGGTCGCTCACCGACTCCGGCTACCCACGGACGATCCGCGAGTGGACCCGCGGCACGCCGCTTGCCGCCGCGCCGCTCGTCTACGAAGGCCAGCCCGACGACATGAGCGTGACCGCATGGCGGGACCTCACGCCGGGCTTCGAACGTGACTTTGTCGTTCGACAGAAGACCTTCTACACGAGCGAAATGTTTCTCCGCCGTGACGGGCGGCTCGTGAAGATCGACAAGCCGGACGACGCGTCGGCCGCCGTGCATCGCGAATGGCTGCTGCTCGAACTGCGGAGTCCGTGGACCGCGGCTGGCACGACCTATCCAGCCGGCAGCCTGCTGGCTGCCGAATTGGAAGGGTTTCTGCTCGGCTCTCGTTCGATGCACGTGCTCTTCGAGCCCACGCCGCGTACATCGCTCATCTCCTTCGCCTCCACACGAAACCACTTGATCGTCACCACCCTCGACAACGTCCGCAACAGGCTGTTCACGCTCACGTTTCGGGACGGCGCTTGGCAACGCCAGCCGCTGCAGAGCCTCCCTGAATACGGCACCGCCTCGTGCATCCCGGTTGACGATCTCGAGACAGATGAATTTTTTCTGATCACAGCCAGTTCGCTCCAGCCATCGACCCTGTCGCTCGGCACCATCGGCGCCGCGGCCCAGGGGCCGGTCCCGGAGCGACTCAAGCAGTCACCGGCGTTCTTCGATGCCGCCGGGCTGCGGGTGAGCCAGCATGAGGCGGTCTCGAAGGACGGCACGCGGGTGCCCTATTTCCAGGTCGGCCCCGACAATCTGCCCGCCGACGGCAGCACGCCGACGCTGCTCTACGGCTACGGCGGATTCGAAATTCCGCTGTTGCCAGGCTACGAGCCGATCGCCGGCGCCGCGTGGCTGGAGCGAAAGCATGTCTACGTGATGGCAAACATCCGTGGCGGCGGTGAATTCGGCCCGGAGTGGCATCAGGCGGCGCTGAAGGCCAAAAGGCCCCGGGCCTACGAGGACTTCATCGCGGTGGCAGAGGACTTGATCGCCCGGAAGGTGACGTCGCCGGAGCACCTCGGCATCAAGGGGGGCAGCAATGGCGGGCTGCTGATGGGCAACATGCTGACGATGCGGCCCGACCTCTTCGGCGGCATCGTCTGCCAGGTGCCGCTGCTCGACATGCGGCGGTATCACACGCTGCTGGCTGGGGCGAGTTGGATGGGCGAGTTCGGCAATCCCGACAATCCCGAGGAGTGGGAATTCATCCGCGGATTTTCGCCGTATCACAATCTGGACCGCGAGCGGGCGTATCC
>JBIIOL010000383.1:0-3995 GCA_044336965.1 Pirellulales bacterium
ACTTCATGCCCGAGATGGGGCCGATGATTGGCTATGCCGTGACGGTAGTGGTCGAGCCGAGCAACCCCGACCATCCCAAGCAGCATCCGGGCGCCTGGCCCAAATACTGGCGGTATGTGAGCGAGCAGCCGGGCCCGAAGATCCTCGTCGTGCAGGACCTCGACCGGCCGCATGCGGCCGGGGCGACCCTGGGCGAGGTGAACGGCACGATCATGCGAGCGATCGGCTGCGTGGGGGCGATCGTGGACGGCGCCGTCCGCGACCTCGACGAAATGAAGGGGGCGGGCTTCAAGGCGCTCGCCCGGCAGTTGACGGTCGGCCATGCCCATGGCTGCCCGATCCGCTGGGGCTGTCCCGTCGAGGTGTTTGGCCAGAAGATCGAGCCGGGCCAGCTGATTCACGCCGACAAGCACGGCTTCTTGGCCGTACCGCCCGAAGACGAGGCGAAGCTGCTCGAGGCGACGGCGTTCATGGACGCCAACGAATGCAACACGCTGATTGCCGCCGCGCGTTCGGCGACCGGCCTGTCGATGCCGGAGCTGATGAAGCATCTGGAACAGGCGGCCGACGCCTTCGGCGAGGCTGCCACCCGGCAGTTTGCCGCGGCGCGGGAAGGCCGCGCCAGCGCCAACGGTGAATGGGCCGGCAAGAAATAGCAGCCGAACAGCCGTGAAGGAGTATCAGCGGCCGGCGAGGCGGGCCGCCTTGCCGGGAGCCTTGGGCTTGCGGGCCGGCTTCAGGCTCTTTGATTTCGCTCGGGCATAGCTTACCGGCTCCGGGTCGCCCGTCTCGCTGCCGGCGACCTGCGTGAGCGCCACGATCCACGGGGCGAGATGCTCTCGGATCAGGGCGTCGGCCTGCGCGGGCGACGCCTTCGCCAGCGACTCGATGAGGCGGGAGTGGACGTTGGCGGCCCGGCCCGGAACCTCGGGCAGCAGTTTGTTGGCGGCATGATAGAGACTGTGCCGCATGACGTGCGTGAACGACTCGTAGAGCACGGGGCAGCGGGCCTGCTCCACGAGCAGGTCGTGGAGTTCCACCTCCGCCCGCCAGTTGGCCAGCGACCGCACCTCCGTCGCGTCGAGCTTGCGGGCCACCTTGAGGAGTTTTTCTTTGGCCTGGCGGATCGGCTCGCCGGCATAGAGGCGGGCCGCCTCCACCTCGAGCGCCTGCCGAACGTGGAATCGCCCGAGCGCCTGCGATGCCGTGATCGGCTTGACGACCGTGCCACGGCGGGGGCTCGTCTCGAGAAAACCCTCCCACTCCAGCTGCGTCATCGCCTCGAGCACGGGCATCACACTCACGCCCAGATCAGCCGCCACCTGCCGGCGGTTGAGCCGGTCACCGGGCGCGAGCCGGTTGTTGAGCATCGCATCGTAAAGCTGCTCGTAGACACGGTGCGAGAGAAGCGTGGATTGCATCGGCTTGGAGAGATTGATCGGAAAGGGTCGCCCCACGTCCCCGCAACCACGCGGCCACCAGAGTTGGTCATGCGACGAGACTGTTGAAGAATAGAAGATGGGGAGCACCGCCGCAAATCTGCCGGCGGGCAAGCCGCCAAACGCGGCCATCCGTCGCCGGAAATCGGCAGATGCTTCTTCGCTACGGCGAGGATACGCCTGAGGCTCCGCCGAGTCCGACGGGCTGCGTCCGCTTCGGCGAAAGGAGGATCACGGCCCGTTTGCCGTCGGTGTAGTAGGGGTCACCGGTGAGGTTGCGGTGGGGCGCGTCACGGGGGCAGGCGACCACGCCGCCCACGTAGCCGGCCGCCTCCACTCGCCCGGCCAGCATCAGGTCTTCAATCACGTAGTCCCGCGACTCGTCGACGTTGGGATCAATGCGGTGGGTGGTCAGGTTCCATGCCTTCGTGGTGAACCGCACGCCGATGTCGCGGCTCACCTGCCCCACCCACACCGGCTTCCCCTCGAACGTGAGCGGCGTGAGCCAGAGCCGCAGATGGAGCCGCTCGTTGATCGAATGCCGCGTCCGCTGCAGGGCAATGTCCTGATCGCGGCCGAAGAGGTGAAGCGGGCTGACTGGCGAATAGCGGTAGTTCGATCCCCACAGAAACGCCCGCACCGTCTTCCAACACGTGGCCAGCGTGATCGTCTCGCTCTCGTCCCACCGGGCCGCGAACCCGCTCAGAAGCGTCTCGAACTCGCCGATCAGGACGAGGTTCACCGGATCGCCGGGCCGCGACTGCGCCGCGTTCATCGTGGCGGGCGGCATCGCCTCCAGCCGCGACACGAGCGTGTCGACCGTGCACGCCTCCACCGACGCGGCCGGTCGGATGCTGGCAAAATCCCTGTCGAGGTAATCGGCGGCGATGCCCGGCACCGGCATGGTGAAGAAGAAGTCGGTGGCAGCGGGCGCGGTGGCAGCGGGCGCGGTGGTGGCGGGCTCGCCTGCGGCGGGCTCACCCTTGGCGAAGCCCATGGCCGTGGCAATCGTCTGCCGGATGTTGCCCAGCCTGGTCAGCCGCACGTGCACCGCCTTGGTGCCCAGGTCGAGCGTGGTGAAGACGAATCCCTCGGTCGTCTCTCCCGGCGCGATCGGCCCCAGCCGAAAGCCGTGAGCGCGAAAGAAATCGTCCATGCGGGCGTTGTTCATCCAGGCGGTGATCAGTTTGAGCGGCACGAGCGCGAGCAACGGCAGGAATACCCACCCCATCGCACCGAAGGCCGATAACCGGCGGCCGATGGAAAAGTGATTGACCCCGGCCGCCTCCAGCGGCGTGAAGTAGTTGGGGTCGATGCTCACCATCTGCAGCCGCAGGCTCTCGGCCGAGCGATTGACGACCCTGAGGAACACCGGCTGAATGCCCCGCCGTGCGACATCCACGCCGAAGAATTGACGTGCCTCTCGGCCGGTCAACACGGCGACGGTCACGGCCGCCCGCGGCTGCTCCTGCGTCTGTGCCCGCGGCATGAAGCTGTCGCAGGCCGGGGCCGGATTGTAGGGAGTCGTCACCAGCCGCCAGAGGCGGGCCGGCAGCGACCAGAGAAAGCCGGAGATGTTCACCACAGCCAGCTATCGCCTGCCAATGCTCTTGAGCACCCGCTTCGACATGCCGCCGATGTGCGCGCGCATCAGCTTCCTCGCGGCCACTGGGTCGTGCTTCTTGATCGCCTCGTAGATCGCCCGGTGATGCTTCGCCGTGGGGGCAACCCGCTTGGCCAGGATGGCGGGATCGGTCTTGAGGTGATTCCACGACACGACGAGTGAGATGACCTGGGCGTTCTCGAAGAAGCGGCGGGCCACTCGGTTGTTCGACGCGGCCAGGATGGTCGCGTGGAATTCAATGTCGAGCGTCGAGAGCCGGCGGCGGTTTTCGGCTGCCTCCAGCCACCGGCTAAGCTGCGGCCGCTTGGCGATTTCCGCCACTTCATCGCAGGCGACGCGGAGACGCTCGAGCTGCGCTGGCGAAGCCAGAAGGGCAGCCCGCTCAGCCGCATAGGGCTCGACCAGGAGCCGCATGTCGTAAAGCTCCTCGAGTTCCTGCGGGCTCACCTCGCGGAGATAGACGCCGGACTGCGGCCGGTGCTCAATGAGTCCCTCGGCCTCCAGCTGCAGGAGCGCCTCGCGAACCGGACTGCGGGAGAGCCCCAGGTCTTTGGCGAGCGAACGGTGCGAAAGCCGCTGACCAGGCCGCACATCGCCCCCGAGCAGGAGCTTGCGGACCTCGGTATACGCGTTGGACTTGGACGGGGTCGTGCGGGCAGGAACCAATGCAACTCTCCGGAAAACAATCGTCTGGGAATCCGTCGTCGGGCGACACGCTTCTGAACGACACTCTACTGTGAGACGGGCCATCCGTCAGGAGGGGGCCGCGGCCCGAAGCCGGCTGAACGGCGTCCGCTCACATTCTGCTCATCAGCCGCTCATCGTTCCCTCATTGACGGTCTGCACAGGCCGGCGGTAGCCTCCGAGACGACACGGACAGATCGGCCACACGGGGGTTTCGCCATGATCGGACGCAGACGCTTTCTTTCACA
>JBIIOL010000384.1:0-3991 GCA_044336965.1 Pirellulales bacterium
CCACTTCAGGCTCTGCGGCTCCCGGATCCAGTTCCAGTAGTGGTAGCCCGGCGGAAAGGTGATGCCCAGGTCCGGGTCTTGCATCATGCGAGCAAACACATACCCCGAGATGTCGTAGGTGAGAAAGACGGCCAACCCCATCACGACGATGGTCCGCAGGGCGCCGAAGAGCGTTCCCGGCCCGTCGTCCGCCCAAAACGCTGTCACACGAACGAGCACGAGAATGGCGATCGGGATCATCAGCAGCCAGTAGAGGATCGTCAGCAGGCTGGAATGCTCGATGACAGGAATCATGCTGCACCTCTGCGGGCTTTCGGGGATCAGGCTCTCGGGCCGGGGGCACACCGCCTCCGTTATGGGGGGGATGTGGACAATCAGCCTGTCACGGTTCTAGTCTTTCGCGCCTGGAGTAGGCTATTCGGGATCGCGTGCGGTGCCGGTTCGGTCGCAAACCTTTGTCTGAGTATGCATGGAGTTGGCAGCATGAATCGTCGTCAGGCTTTCGCCCATCGGTCCGGGTTTGCACTTGCTCTTCTGGCGGCGGCCGTAAGCCACTTTGTCACCGGAACGGCCGCCAGCGCCGCCGACACCTATTGGCTCTCCGGAACCTCGAGCGCACTGTCATGGAGCGGCACGGGGAACTGGTCGAACGGTGTTCCCGACGCCACCACCAACGCCTTCACCACGGCCGACGGCGCCAACATCCTCCTCGGGTCCGGCGCTCAGGCGAAGACGCTCTTCGTGGAGGGCCCGGTCGGCGGCGAGAGCCAACTCAGCGCTGGCGACCTCACACTCGCTGACCAGCTCTGGATCAACGTCGCCTCCGGTACGCCCGGCGGCACGATCCTTCGCCTCTATGACGGCGGCTCGGCTCCAGTGTCGGTCACGGCCAACAACGCCACGCTCGCCGCCGATCCGGGCAACCAGGGGGCCGTCATCCTCGACAGTCGGGCGGGCGGCAATGTGTCGCTCAACGTCACCAACACGCTGAACATCGGCTACGACGGCAGCGGCAGCTACGTCTACTCGTATCCGTTCATCGGCACGACCAGCGGCTCCGTCTCGATCACGGCCGCAACGATCCAGGTGAGCGGGATCTCCACCGCCGGGGTGGACGATTACAACTCCATCGGCACCTACAATTCCAATCACTCTGTGACCGCCACGAACCTCGTCCTCGGCGTCGGCGGCCGGCAGGGCGGTGCGGACAACTACGGTGGCACCTGGAACATCGTCAACACGTCGCTGGCCGACCTCGCGACCTCGGGCAGCAACTATCTTACGATCACCGACAGCGGCACGTTCATCAACTCGGGCGCGTTCGCTGTCGGCGTGCGCGGCAGCAACAACACCGTGCATGTCGGGTACTCGGACGAGTCTACGACGACCACCAAAGGCACGCTGCTCCTCACCGGATCCAACGACCTCGTCGTCAGTTCCGGAAGCACGGCCGCCAACAACCAAGTTGTTGTGAACCTCGCCAGCACGGTCTCCGCCAACGGCAACATCATCGTCGGCGTCGATGGCACCAACGGCAGTTTCGAACTTCGAAACGGCAGCACGGTCACGAGCGGTGGCGTGAGGCTCGGCGTGAACGCTGTGTCAGATGGCAATCAATTCGGCGTCTATGGAGGCTCGAACTTCACGACCAACGGCACCATCCGCGTGGGCGACAAGGGCACGAACAATTCTCTCCTTATTGCAACGGGCGGCACGGTCACGCTCACCGGCGCCGGCAAGAATTTCTTCGTCGGCTACGACAAGTCTGCCGAAGGGAACGCGGCATTCGTCTCCGGAACCGGCTCGACGCTCAGCGTGAAGGCCTCCGGTGCCGACGTCGTCGTCTCCGCCAACGTCACCGGCACCACGGGCGACAGCTCTTTCAACGTGCTCGCCGTCGCGGAGGGCGGGGTGGTCGACGCCAACCGAGTGCTCGTCGGCAATGGCGGGCAGATCTGGGGCGACAGCGGCACGATTCAGGGTGACACGATCGTCGGAGCAGGGGGCACGATCGCACCCGGCTTTCCCCCCTTCGGCCTACCGCTCGGCTCGCTGTCGTTCCTCGGCAACGTCGATCTCACGGGCAGCGGCACCAGCGGCGCCATCCTCGCTATCGATCTCGGCGCGTCTGGCGCCTCCGATTTCCTCACCGTGTCTGGCACGCTCTCGATCGCCAACTCGACGCTCGACGTGACGGTCGGGGTTCCCGACACGGGGCTGGCCTACGTCATCGCCCAATACGGCACGCTGCTCGGCACGTTTGCCACGATCACCGGGTTGCCGAGCCCGAGCTGGTACGTGGACTACTCCTACATGGGCCTCAACCAGATCGCGATCGTGTCAGACAGCGTCTCGGTCCCCGAGATCGATCCCGCGTCCTTCGGCAGCGGCCTCGCGATGTTGCTCGGCTCGCTGGGCCTGCTCGAACAGCGGGCCCGGGAGCGTCGAAGCCGCCGGAACTAGGAGCGGGAGCCGGAGCGTTCGACACGCGACGTGAAAGCGACCCCAACGCGTTTGTTTGCGCTGCGGGCTTGGATGGATGCAGGATTGACCCATCATCATGCCAGCCCGCATTCTCTTTCTGCTCTCGATCGTGACCATGCTGCCGATCCGCTTGGCGGAGGGCGCCGATCTTCCACCTGCCGCGCCGCCGTACGAGCGCATCCGCTACGACGCCTCCGCTGAGCCGGGCACGCTCCGGTTTGCGGTGATCCACACGGCCTGGATCCCGCCCGGCGTGAAGACCCTCCGCGGCGTGATCGTGCATCAGCACGGCTGCGGTGAAGGCTCGTGCCGCTCGGGGCTCACCGGTGCGTTCGATCTTCACTGGCAGGCATTGGCCAGAAAGCACGACTGCGCGCTCGTGGCCCCGTCCTACGAGCAGCCGGAGAAGGAAGACTGTCAGCTCTGGTGCGATCCGCGGAACGGCTCCGGCGCCACCTTCCAACGGTGCCTGGCCGATCTCGCCGCGCAGAGCGGCCATCCCGAACTGGCCACGGTGCCGTGGGCTCTCTGGGGCCACAGCGGCGGCGGCCACTGGGCAGGCGGCATGCTGCTCACCCACCCCGACCGCGTCGTGGCCGCCTGGCTGCGGTCGGGCGTGCCGCTGCTCGAGGCCGATCCCAAACGGCCGCAGATCAAGCCGCATGAACTGCCAGCCGCCGCGCTTGCCGTGCCGATGATGTGCAACCCGGGCACGAAGGAGGGCGTCACGGTCAAGGACGGCCGCTTCGCAGGTGTCTGGCCCGCGAACGAAGCCTTCTTCAAGGCGGTGCGGTCCCGGGGCGGTCTCGTCGGCGTGGCCGTCGATCCTCTGACAGCCCATGAGTGCGGCAATCAGCGTTACATGGCCATCGCCTGGCTCGACGCCTGCCTTGCCGCCCGGTTGCCCGAGACGAGCGGCGGCCCGCTGCGAGCGATGCCCGCCGAGGCCGCCTGGCTCGTGGCGATCGACGGCACGGAAGCCATTCCTGCGACCGAGTATCAGGGCGATCCGAAGCAAGCCATCTGGCTGCCGAACAACGCGGTCGCCCGCGCGTGGAAACACTACATCGCCGACACGGCGATTCCCGACACGACGCCGCCACCGGCTCCGACGAATCTCCACGTCACCGGCAACGTGCTCGCGTGGGATGCCGTCGCCGATCCGGAGAGCGGCCTCGCAGCGTTCATCATCGAGCGCGATGGCAAGCGGATTGCCACGGTGCCCGAGAAGCCTGCGAATCCATTCGGCCGCCCGCTCTTCCAGGGGCTGCAGTACAGCGACACCCCCGTGCAGCCACTTGCTACGATGACATTCACCGATGCTCAAGCCGCTGCCGACACGCCACACGCCTACCGCGTGATCGCCGTGAACACGGTCGGCCTCGAGTCGCGGTAGCGACTGGGTTCGCCGCCCCGGTGTCCCCGGACTTCCGTCCGGGGCTTCTTGTCCTAATCACTTTCTTTGACATTACGACCTTTGACATGACAACCCTCCTCGACGTGCGGA
>JBIIOL010000385.1:0-3990 GCA_044336965.1 Pirellulales bacterium
TGATGTGGTTGCGGTCGGCGCGGCCGCCGAGCGTGTATTTCGATTCCTTCGGATTGCAGTCGAATTTCCAGAGGAGCTTCGCCTTGCCGTTCTCACCCCTCGCATCGAATGAATAGAGCCAGCCGTCGCCACCGCCGAAGAGCACCTGCGGCACGCCGCCGAGTTCCGCATACGACGGGCTCGACCACTGCCCATGGAGCACGTTCGCGCCGGGCGAGCCATCGGCCCACAGTACTTTGCCGTCCCGCTTGTCGACACAGAGGAAGCTGGGGGCGTCGGCGTTGGGCAGGTTGATGTGTCCCTCGTCCACGCCGTTGCTCGTGTTGACGAAGAGCAGGTCGCCCGCGGCCGTCACGCTGCAGGAGCACATGTTGTGCTGCGACACGCCCAGTTGCTTCATCATGTCGAGCACCCAGACCACGTCGGCCTCGTCTTTGGACGACTCCTTCTCGGCGGTGAACGGCCCATCGTTCTCGCCGTCACGAAACCCCTCCGCGTCGAGGCACTTCACCTCGCCGCGGCTGGTGACGTACCAGAGCCGGTCGCCCTCCGCGAGCGGTGCACAGCAGATGCCCTGCAGCGGCCAGTCGTGCACGCGGCCGGTGGGCAGTTTCTCGCTGGAATCCTGCCAAAGGAATGATCCGTCCCTCGTGTCGAAGGCGAGCAGGCAGCCGAGGTCGGTCGCGGCGGGATACCGCTTCAGCCAGCCCTTGCCGTTGTTGGTGCCGACATAGGCCCTGCCGCCGGCTACCACCGGATTGCCGTAGGTCTGGCTGCCGAGTTCGGCCACCCACGCGACGTTCTCGCTCGTCTCCGGCTTCCACTTGCCCGTCTCGGCATCAAAGTCGCCGGGCGTCCAGGTGGAGGGGACGTTTGTGGCGGTGGAGACGTTGTTGCGCACCGGTGTGCCGCCCCACTGGTTCCAGTCGGCGGCCGTGGCGGCTGGAAGAACCAGCAGGATTGAGGCGAGGTGGATCCAGGCCAGATGAATCCAGACGCGGTGCATTCGGAACAGAGTCATGGGTGTGATCCTGATTGGTCGTGGGTGATCTTAGGTGATCGTGGCAGGGCAGTCCTGTCGCTTGCGCTCAGGGCTTTGATGGTGCCGCGGGCACGACTAACACATTGTCGATGGAGATTTCGGAGTCCTTGGAATTGCCGAAGAAGCCAGGGCTTCCCTGCAGGTTGCCCTGCTCGTGGACGGCGTCGATCGTCCAGGCCGCCGGCTCCTGTTCGCCCCGTGGCCAGACCTTGCCACGGAGGATGGCGGCGGCGGCGGTATCGCTGGTCGCGGGACGGGTGCGGACCTCGAACTTGATCGTGTACCAGCGGCCGGCCTCCCACGGAAACGGGATCGTCTTGGAGAAGTGGGTCGCCACCTGTGGCGGCCAACTCCGCACCTGCAACTGCTGGCTGGCGCCCATCAGGTCGAGCGTGTACCGCTGGGCGATCAGCCCCATGTCGGGCATACGGGCCTTTTCCAGGGCCGCGGGATTGCCGAAGGCCTTCGCGAAGGCGTCGGCATCGGAGCCAGCCGCAGCAGTCTTCGTGTCCGATGCCGGCGAGCCAGGCTTTTCCACGCCGGTCTCCTGGGCGCGGAAGTCGGCTTTGATGCAGTAGTCATGCAGCCCGATCGGGCCGATCCAGCCCTGGCTCCGTGTGCCCTTGGGGATCGTCGTCACCTTCACGAGGCACTTCGATCCGTCCACGGTGCGAACGACGTGGCGGTAGCGCATGCCGACCCATGGCAACGGTGGCTCGCCCCGCGGAGGACCACCCTTCGGATTCGGCTCGAGCGAGATCTCCTCGAAATCGAACGTCCAGGGGAGCGGTGGCATCGAACGGATGCGGGCCTTGCCCTCGATCGCGCCGACCTTCGCCGTGACGATCGCCGCGGCATGCTTGCCGGCCGGCGCGGTGTAGCGTCCTTCGCCTGAGACCGTGCCGGAGGTCGCGGTGAATTCAGCCGCAGACTCCTTCACGAACCTCCCGGCAGCGTCGAAGAGCCGCACTTTCAGCGGCAGCGTCTCGCCTGCGGCGATCTGCGCCTCGGCCGGCACCACCTGCAGCCAGGCGGGCTCGCCAGCGGGCGCCTTGGTCGCATCCGACACCTGCTGCGGCAGCGTTGGCGGGACGCTCGCGGAGGATGAGGAAGCGGCTGACCTGTCACCCAGGCAGTAGAGTCGTTCGACGGTCGTCAGGTAGATCAGTCCGTTGCTGGCGATGGGTGAGGCTGTGACCTCATCCTCCTCGTCGAGCCGCATCCGGTTGACGAACTTCAGGCCGTCCTTCGTCGGTTCCAGCACGTGCCAGCCGCTCGTCGAGCAGATGTAGAGTTTTCCATCTGCCACGAGCGGGCTGCCGCGGACGATCGTGCCGAGCAGTTTCTGCGGTTTGCCGACCGGTTCGCCCGTCGTCTTGTCAAACACGTAGACCTTGGCGCCGTCGTCCACGAAGTAGACCCGATTGCCGAGCACGACCGGCATCGCCCGGCCGTCCATCACGCCCTTTCGCTGCCAGATCGCGTGGGTGGCGGTGATGTCGCCTGAGCCGGCGGCCTTGAAGGCGGTGGCCGAGCCCATCGTGGTGTTGTCGAGATTCTCCTCGGCCTGCGAGATGTAGATCGTCTCGCCGTCGACGAGGGGTGCGACATTCAATCCCCGCCGCGACAATTTAAAATTCCAGGCGGCCTTGCCCGTGCGCGGCTGGAAGTTCCAGACGCTGCCGTCGCTCGAGCCGAAGATGAGCGCCGCCTGTCCGCCCACGTTCGCCAGGGACGGCGTGCTGTAGGTCGTATCTTCGGGAAGTTCCTTCGTGCCATTCATCCAGCGGACTTCGCCGGTCTTCGCGTCGAGCCCGAGGAAGCGGTGGGCGGGCCGGGCCGTGTCGCCCCAACCGGTGACGACGGCACTGGCGATCACGAGATCCTCGAATACGACCGGGATGTTCGTGCGGCCGCCATAGGTGGAGAGAAACCCGAACTCCTCGTGGAGCGACCGCTGCCACCGCGTCTTGCCGGTGGCCGCATCGATCGCCGTGAAGACGCCGCAGACGCCGTGGGCGAACACGGTGTTGGTTGCCGGGTCGGCAACGACGGCCGACCAGCCGACCCGCTCCGCGGGCACGTCGGAAAGGTAAACGTTGAAGACGTTCTCCCAGAGTTTCTTGCCGGTGGCCGCGTCGAGACAGAGCACCTTCTCGGCTTCCTCCTTCGTGCCGGGCTTGTGCCGCACGAGGGTGTAGAGCCTGCCACCCATGATCACCGGCGTGGAAATGCCCCCAGCTTCATCGTTCTTCCAGATGACATTCGTCCCCTTTTCCGGATCGAACGACGTCACCAGTGGCCTGTCGCCAGCGGCCGTGCGGTCTTCCCGAGGGCCACGCCAGTCGGGCCACTCGGCGGCCACGGCGCAGGATGCCACGCACGCAGCCAGAAGGGTCAGTGCACGCAACACCATCGATTCACCTCGTCAGTTTGTGATGCCTTCGGCCTTCAGGTCAGCCGGGAGTTTCGGGTCGACGATGCCGCGGGCTCCCCGCCCCTGCATGAGGCGGTCCGAGGCATCGGCGCGGATGCTGTCGATGTCGGCGTCGCCCCAGCGGCGTCGCTCGGCGAGATCGGGCACGGCCAGCGGACGCACGATCCGCATGCCGACACCAAGGGCCGGCTCTTCCGTATACCACCACGGGCTCTTGGGAAGATTGGGATCGACATCCTTCCAGGGCAGATCCTCCGAGCCGCGACGGGCAGCGCTGCGGCACTGCGGCGGCTCGTCGTAGTAGCTGCCGCCGCGGACCACGCGAGGCGACAGTTCGGTCGGCCAGACGGCGGCAGTGGCGGCAGGCACCGGCTGCGGCAGCGCGGCCTGCCGGGCATAGCCTTCAGGAGCCAACTGGTCGAGCACCCACTCGCCCACGTTGCCGTGCATGTCGTGGAGGCCCCAGGCATTGGGCTCCTTCTCGCCGACCGGGTGCGTGGTCTCGTCGGAG
>JBIIOL010000030.1:0-13374 GCA_044336965.1 Pirellulales bacterium
TCATCGCACGGCGGACGCGGCGGTCGGCGAAAAACGGGCTGTCGATGTTCCACCCGAAATGAAAACTCACCCACTCCGAGGCCGTTACCTTCGTGTTGGAGGCGTAGAAATCGTCGCCGGTCGTCTGCGTCGTCCACTGTTCGGGCGTGAGCGGCAGTTCGTCGATCTTGCCACCCTTGAGGGCCAGCAGCGACGTGTTGGGATCCTCGATGATGCGGAAGCGAACCTCCTCGAAGAACGGCTCCTCGCGCACCTTTCGCTCACCGACCTTCGACCAGTTGTCCCGCCGCCTCAGCACGATCTGCTGCCCTCGCTTCCGCTCCACGATCTCGTAGGGGCCTCCCGAGACGGGCGACTCCTCGAGCTTCACGTGTTCGGGGCTCTCCTTGAGCGTCGGATCATCCTCCCAGGTCTTTTCATAGACATGCTTCGGCAGCACCGGAAAGTTGATGTTCCAGACGTTCGTGGCCAGCGGCTCCTTGTGGAAGAAGACGATGGTGCGGTCGTCATAGGCATGCACCCACCGCATCTGGTCGGTGCCGCTCCGCACGGCAGGCACCGGCACCCGCCTGTCCATGATCACCTGGTAGGTGAAGGCGATGTCGTGGGCGGTGATCGGCTCCCCGTCGCTCCAGACGAGATCGTCCCGCAGGACCACCTTGTCGAGCAGCCCGTTGCCGCTCGTCTGCCAGCTGACCACCGTCTCGGCGGAGGCGAAGGGCTCCAGATCGCGGCCAAAGGAGAAGAGTCCGAATCCGGTGAGGCCGAGGATGTCGAACTCGGCCGAGGTGCTGATCATGATGGGGTTCGTGCTGCCGAGGTCGCCCGCGACGTGCCGATCGATCCTCGCCGAGAGATCGGCGGCTCCGTCGTCGGGCAGGCGTCCAAGCGTGGCGAGAATCTGCTTGTTGATCGCGGACGAGGTGTTGCGGAGGGCGAGCGCCTCGGCCAGCGGACCGGGGGCAGGCTCCTTTGCCTGCTGCTCCCGCTGCATCGCCATCCCGTCACGAACGGGCCGATCGATCCAGGTGGAATCGCCGTTGAGCGAGGCGAGCGGCGGTGGATCGAAGGGTTCGAGGGCCTTGTCCTGCGAGGCGGCCGCGGTCGCGACGGCTGCCGACTGCCCACCGGTCGATTCCGGCAGCACCTTCGCCGGAAGTTCCTCCGGTCGGCGGCCGCACGCCGGCAGCATCACAGCCAGTGCCATCAGGCACACCCGTCCAGGCATGGTCACCCAGCCGCGGACGGCCCGGGAAGCAGAAAAGGCCGAATCGTTCCATCGACGCATGCAACGCCTCCATGTCCAGGGACGGGGCCTGCAAAGACACCCGTCTGACCGGCGATGCTACGGGCGGCGGGCCGAGGCGGTCAACGTCCGCCGGGGAACTTGTGGCCGAGCTTCTCGCGTTTCGTGGCCAGGTACCGCTCGTTGAACTCGTGGACCGGTGGCAGGATCGGCACTTGGTCGACCACCTCCAGATCGAAGCCGCCGTAGATGAAGGCGTCGGTCTTCTTCGGATTGTTGGTGAGCAGGCGAACCTGCCGCAGGCCGAGATCCTTGAGCAACTGGATGCCGACGCCGTAGTCGCGGGAGTCAGCCTTGAAGCCGAGGGCGAGGTTGGCCTCGACCGTATCGAGGCCCTTGTCCTGCAGTTCGTAAGCGCGGATCTTCTCCACCAGGCCGATGCCGCGGCCTTCCTGCGGCAGATAGACGAGCACGCCGGCGCCCTCGCGGCCGATCATGTCGAGCGCCATGTGGAGCTGGTCGCCGCAGTCGCACCGCAGGCTGTCGAGCAGGTCGCCCGTGAAGCACGACGAGTGGAGCCGCACGAGCGGCGCCGCCACGTCCCACGGCTGTCCCATCACGAGCACCAGCGGCTGCTGCGTTTCATACTTCACGCCGTAGGCGATCACGCGGAAGCGGCCCCACTTCGTCGGCAGGTCGGCCTCGGCGATGCGGTGCACCAGCTTCTCGCGTTGCCGCCGGTGCCGGATGAGCTGTTCGATGGAGATGATCTCGAGGCCATGTTCGCGGGCCAACCCAAAGAGCGACTCGCGGTCGGCACGGTTGCCAACGTCATCGAGGATCTCGCAGAGCACGCCGGCCGGTGCCAGGTCTGCCATCCGGGCAAGGTCGACCGCGGCCTCGGTGTGTCCGGCCCGTCGGAGCACGCCGCCTTCTTTCGCGACCAGCGGAAAGAGATGGCCGGGCCGCACGAAGTCGGCCGGCGTGCTATCGGGGTCCATGATCGCGGCGATCGTGTCGGCGCGTTCGGAGGCGGTGATGCCGGTCCGCGCCGTGCGGTGGTCGACCGGCACGGTGAAGGCGGTGCCCAGCGGGGTCGAGTTCGACTCCACCATCATCGGCAGGTCGAGCCGCGCGGCGAGGTCTGGAAGGATCGGCATGCAGACCTGTCCGCGTCCGTGCCGGATCATGAAATTGACGATGTCGGGCGACGCCTTTTCGGCGGCGCAGACGAAATCCCCTTCGTTCTCACGGTCCTCGGCATCGACCACGATCACCATCTCGCCACGGCGGATGGCGGCCACAGCGGCGTCGATCGAAGAAAATTCTGCGGGCATGGGGATTCCTCTCTCGGCTTGATTATAGGATGGAGAATCCGCGGGCCGAGTCTTTTCCCGGCGAAGGCCGGCGACTTTTCCTGAAAAATCGAAAAACCGGTGGCGTCCATGCTCGACCGTGAGGAATACATCGAACAGTCCCACCTGTTCAGGGCGTTGGCCGAGCGGATCGCCGGGGGCGTGGCCGCCCAGGAGGCGCTCGTGTCGATCGGGCACGAGATTCTGGCGACCTCGAAGCTGCCGATGGCGATCGACTATCTGGTGGGGGAGCTGAAGCTCGTCGGCACCCTTTCGACCGCGATGGCGCGGCTGCAGCACTATTTCAGCGCCTTCCAGACCTTCGTGATGCAGCAGGCGGAGCAGGAGGGTGGTCGGTTCGACCTGCGGACTGGATTGGCGATCCTCGAACGTGAGGCGGGCTACCGTGCCGAGGGGGCATCGCCGCAGGGTCTCTTCTTTTATCGCTTCGAGTGTCTCTCGCGGAACCGGCTCGACTTCGCCCACGGCCTCACGGCCGTCGCCGACGACGATATTTTCGACGCCACATGGCAGGAGTGGATCCACACGGTCGCCCGGCAGGTGGGGCTCATCGACCTCGCCGATCTCGTCTATGTCCGCAGCCCCGAATACTGGCGGCTCGAAAAACGCGAAGCGTTGCTGGCAGGCCGCGAGGATGCGGGGCCAGACCGCGTGATCCTCTTCGGCGAGAAGGAGGGGCGGATCGCACGGGCCAACCGCGGCAAGGATCCGCTCTTCTTCTTCGCCGCCCTGCAGCGACAACTCGGCTATCCGACCATCCCGCGTCCCGCTCCCGTCATTCCCGGCGCCGAGACGCCCGCGATGATGGCCCGCCGAATCGAGCGGCTGGAGTTCCGCGTGAAATTCCTCGAGGAGGAGGCCCGCGGCGGCATCGATCTGTCGCGGTTCGATCCGAAGAACTACCCACAAGCGCCCGTTGAATGAGTGCGACAGCCATGCGCGACGATGCCGAGGCCACATGGACGGCCGCGGTCGCTGCCGTGCAGCCGGAACGGCTCGTGGCCGCGCGACTGTCGCTGGACGGCGCCGCTCGGCTGTGCCACGACGGGCGGCCGCTCATCCCGTCGCTCGAGTTCGACCACATCGATCGGATCGTGGTGGTGGGGGCGGGCAAGGCGGCGGCGGGCATGGCGGCCGGCATCGAACGCCTGCTCGGGCCCGACGGTCTCGCGCGGCATCGCGTGACTGGGCTCGTGAGCGTGCCGGCAGGTTGCGGACGCAGCCTCGCGGCCATCGAGGTCCGGGAAACCAGACCCGCGAAAGCCAACCTGCCGACGCCCGCGGTCGTGCAGGCGACGCATGAGATCGTGACGGCAGTGTCGCAACTCGGCCCGCGTGATCTGGTGATCGCGGTGATCACCGGGGGTGGTTCGGCGCTCTTGGCCGCGCCGAAGGCGGGCATTTCGCTCGACGAGAAAATCGCCATCACACGTCGTCTCTCGGAGTCGGGGGCCGACATCACCACGCTCAACGCCGCCCGCCGACAGTTGAGCCTCGTGAAGGGAGGCGGATTGGCACGAGTGTGCACCGCCGGTCACATGCTCGTGCTCGTGCTCTCCGACGTGATTGGCGACGACCTCGAGGTGATCGCCTCGGGCCCGTGCATGCCGCCCGAGCCGTCGATGCCCCCGGGCACCTGGACCACTCCTGGCGGCTGTCAGGTGCGGCACATCATCGTCGGCGACAACGGCACGGCCGTCGCTGCCGCCACCGCTGCGGCACGCCAGGCGGGCTATCAAATCGTCGACACGGTGTCAGGCGGCGGCCCGCAGGAAGCCTCCGCGGAAGCGGTCGGAGCCCGACTCGCGGCCGATGCGACCGAGCTTCTGGTAGCCGCACGCCGCGATGGGCAGCCGCGGGCGCTGATCGCAGGCGGCGAGGCGACGGTGACGGTGCCCGCTGATCACGGCCTGGGGGGCCGCAACCAGCAGTCGGTACTCGCGGCGATCGACGCCGTGAAGCAGACGGGCGGGCCGTGGCCCGCTGGTCTGCTGATCGCCAGCGTAGGCACCGACGGCGAGGACGGCCCCACCGATGCCGCGGGCGGCTACGCCGATGCGGCGATCGTCGAGGAGATCGAGCGGCTCGCTCTCGATGTGCCGAGGTCGATTGCCCGCTGTGATGCCTACCCGCTCTTGGCCGCAGCGGGCGGTCTCATCCGCACCGGTCCCACCGGCACGAACGTGGCCGACATCCGGATCGTGCTCGCCCGACCGTGAACACGTGTCGGAAGCTCGTGCGTCACGCCGATCCCCCGGCTCGCGCCGGGGGCTTGTATGTGACACGCCTACAAGCCCTGAGCGCCAGCGACGGGATCATGCCGCGATCAACACCCGCTTAACAATCCGATCACACGTCGCAGAGGCTCACGGCCTGCTTCAACCCGGCGAGCGGATCACGCGTCGGGATGAACTCGTGTCCCACGAAGCCCTTGTAACCGATGTCGACCAGCTTCCGCATGATCGGCGGATAGTTGATCTCCTGGTTGTCGTCGAGCTCACCGCGGCCCGGATTGCCGGCTGTGTGGATGTGGCCGATGATGTCCTTGCACTCCTCGATCCGCCGGATCACGTCGCCGTTCATGATCTGCACGTGATAGTTGTCGAACAGGAGCTTGAGACGGTCGGAGCCAACGCGACGGATGATCTTCGCGACGTAGTCGAGGTCGTCCCCTTGGTAGCCCGGGTGGCCCTTCATCGGATGGCTGCCATCCCGCGAGTTGAGGTGCTCGAGGCAGAGCGTCACACCCTTCTTCTCCGCGTGGCCGATGATCTTCTTGAAGCCGGCGACGCAGTTGTCGGCACCTTCCTCGAGGGAGATCTCGCCGCTCTTGGGATCGTCGGCATCCCGCCACTTGTAGCCATTGAAGGCGATCACCGAGGGAAAGCCCGCGGCGGCACAGGCGTCGATCATCTTCGTCGTCGACGCGATCACCTCGTCGTGATACCGCGGGTTGTTGAAGCCCTTCATGAAGGGCGCGCCCGGCATCCCATTGGGGGCCAGAGCACAGGTGAGTCCATGCTTCTTGATCGTGGGCCAGAGTTCCGGATCGGCCAGTTCGATCGACTCGCAGCCGAGTTCCTTGGCGACCTGGCACATCTTCTCGATGTCCCACTTGTCGCCGGCGACGTTGAAGCACCAATAGACGAGCGAATGATGAATGTGGCCCTTGAGCTTGGTCATTGCAGGAACTCCTTCAGCAGCATGGGTGAAAGCAAGCGGCGACGCGACGGCGGCGCCGATGGCCGAGGCGGTCTGGATGGCCCGGCGTCGACTCATTTGGCCGGAAACGTCATTGGGTCGGCCATCAGACTGGGAATCAGACTTGGGATCGATCATGGCAACGGACTCGTGAATGGAGGATCGCGTTGGGCACGAGGTCGCACGGATGGGACCGTACGGCTGACGGAGGTACACTAACCGCTGCCTCACTCTCCAGAAAGGGTCGTCATGCCAGCCTCGCTCTCGCGGTCATCCTCCGGCGTCCGCCGCCTCCTGTTGGCGGCGACACTCGTCGCCACAGCCCCGTGTATCCGGCCCGCGGCAGCGCAGCCACCGGCGCCGGCCGGCTCCGGTTCCTCCCAGTCCGAAGGAGCTTCCTGGTCGCTCCGCGATGGCGACCGGGTCGTCTTCCTCGGCGACACGTTCGTGGAGCGGGAGGGTGACCGCGGCTTCATCGAGACGGCGCTCGTGGCGGCTCATCCGGAGGCGTCGCTCACATTCCGCAATCTGGGCTGGAGCGGTGACACCGTCTGGGCGGAGTCCCGCGGCGTCTTCGATCAGCCGGCGAAGGGCTACGAGCGGATGCTCGCCCTCGTCGGCGAGCTGAAGCCCACGATCGTGTTCGTGGCCTATGGTCGCAATGAGTCGTATCAGGGCGAGGCGGGCCTGGCAGCTTTTCGCAAGCAGTTGGAAAAACTCTGTGACGACCTGCGAACGGCGGCGGCCGCGGGGGCGACAAACGACGCGGTGAAGCCAGCCACCATTCGGCTCGTGCTGGTCACACCGCACCGCTTCGAAACAGCCGATGCCGATGCCCGCAATGCGGCGCTCGCGGCCTACTCCCAGGCCGTCCGGGATGTGGCGACGGCCAAGCAGGCGGGCGTGGTCGATCTCTTCACGCAGCTGCCGACGACAGCCACGTCTGGCCAAAAGCTCACGGAGAATGGCGTTCATCTCTCGAACGCCGGCTACGCACAGGCCGCGCGGGTCTTCGCGGCGGCATCGGGGCATGAATCCTCAGCCGACTTCGCCGCCCGGTCGGAAAACCTCCGCAAGCAGGTGGTCGCCAAGAACACGCTCTTCTTCCATCGCTGGCGACCGGCCAACGAAACCTACATCTTCCTGTTTCGCAAACACGAGCAGGGCAACAACGCCGTCGAGATTCCGCAGTTCGACCCCCTCGTCGAGGCCGCCGAGCAAAAAGTGCGCACCCTCGCGAAAGGAGCCCGCTGACCATGAGCACCATGAACACCACGAGCATCCGCATTGTCATCGCCGCCGTGTGCTTCACGCTCGCGTGCCTGCAACCCGCGCTGGCCCAGCGCGGCCTCAAAGACATCCCCGCGCCAGACCCCGCCGCAGAACTGGCCGCGATGCAGGTGGCCGACGGCTATGAGGTGAATCTGTTCGCCGCCGATCCGCTGATCACGAAGCCACTGCAGATGAACTTCGATCCGCAGGGCAGACTGTGGGTCTCGTCGTCGAGCGTGTATCCGCAGATCAGGCCGGGCGAGGTCGCCAACGACACCGTCACGATCCTCGAGGATCGCGACGGCGACGGGCGGGCCGACGCCAGCACGGTCTTCGCCGACGGTCTCCTGATGCCCACCGCGGTGCAGCCTGGCGACGGCGGCGTCTACGTCGCCAACAGCACGGAGTTTCTCCACCTCTCCGACACCAATGGCGACGGCAAGGCCGACACGCGGCGGGTCGTGCTCTCCGGCTTCGGCGCGGAAGACACCCACCACATCATCCACACGTTTCGCTATGGCCCCGATGCCAGGCTCTACTTCAACCAGTCCATCTATATCCACAGCCATGTGGAGACGCCCCGAGGCGTCCGGCGGCTGAATGCCGGCGGCATCTGGCGGTTTGCGCCGGAGTCGCTCGCACTCGATGTTTTTGCCCGTGGCTGGGTCAACACCTGGGGCCATGCCTTCGATCGGTGGGGCCGGTCGCTCGTTACCGACGGTGCCGGCGGTGAGGGGATCTATTACGGCTTTCCGGGAGCGGCCTACCAGACAGCAGCCGGCACACCGCGCATTCTCCACGGCATGAATCCGGGCAGCCCGAAATACTGCGGACTCGAGATCGTCGATGGCCGTCATCTGCCCGACGACGCGCAGGGGCAACTCATCACGAACGACTTCCGGGCCAACCGTGTCTGCCGCTTCCGTCTCACGGAACAGGGCTCGGGGTTCGCCAGTGAAAAACTGCCCGAACTCATCCACTCGCAGCGGGTGACGTTCCGCCCCATCGACGTGAAGATGGGGCCCGACGGCGCGATCTACATTGCCGATTGGTACAACCCGATCATCCAGCATGGCGAGGTCGACTTCCGCGACGAGCGACGTGACCGCACGCACGGGCGGATCTGGCGGGTGACGGCGAAGGGACGTCCGACCCTGCCGCGGATCGATTTCACGAAGCTCTCGACGCCTGAATTGCTCGGGCATCTCAAGTCGCCCGAGAGCTATGCCCGCGACATGGCGAAGCGGGTGCTCTTTTCCCGCGGCAGCGAGACCGTGGTGCCGGACCTGACGAAGTGGCTCGCGTCACTCGATTCGCTCGATCCCGATTTCGAGCGGCTGCGACTGGAGGCTCTGCGGCTGCGGCAGGGGCTCGACCGTGGCAGCAAGAAAGACGTCGACGTCGGACTGCTCAAGGCCGTGCTGGCGTCGCCCGATGCGCGGGCCCGTGCGGCTGCTGCGAGAGTCGTCTGCGACTGGGCCGACCGTCTCGAAGCGCCGGTGGAGCTGCTCGCTCCGGCGGTGGACGATCCTTCGGCGCTCGTGCGACTCGAAGGCGTGCGGGCGTTGGCCACGCTTGGCGGCAGGCGGGCCGCGGAGCTCGCCCTGCATGCAGTCGATCATGAGCGGGACGATGCCCTCGACTACGCCGTGTGGCTGGCGGCCCGCGAAACCAAAGATGCCTGGCTGCCCGCCGTGCTCGACGGCACGTTCGCCGACGACGGCCGCTTCGGCCGGGTGATCTTCGCCGTGTCGGCGGCCGAGGCGTCGGCTGCCGTGCCGCGGATCGTCGCGGTCCTCAAGAATGGAAATGCGGACGGAACGAAGGATGGAAAGATCGCCGACGCCGATCGGCCGGCGGCGCTCTCCGCGATCGCCAAGCTCGGCAACCCCGATCAGCTTCGCGTGGTGTTCGACGTCGTTGCCAACCCCGCCACCCCGCCGGCGCAGGCCGCCGCACTGCTCGGCGATCTGCTCGACTCGCACAGGCGTCGCCGTGTCGTGCCGACGGGAGACGTCGCGGCGATCGAGAAGCTCGTCGTGTCTCCTGACGACTCCTGCGCAGCCCGCGCGATCGAGGCCACGGCCGCCTGGCAGGTGACGGCTGCCAGCGAGGAACTGGCCGGCATCGCCGAGTCGGCCAGCCGATCGGCCGACGTTCGCAACGCCGCCATCACCGCGCTCGGCGGCCTGCCGGGCGATCCGCCGCGGGCGGCGCTCCTGAAACTCTGCACGATCCCCGGGCAGAACGAGGGCTTCCGGGCCGCCGCGATCGCCGCCCTCGTGCCCCGCTCGGTGGCCGATGCGGCCACCCATGCCGTGTCGTTTCTGGGCACCGCCAGCGATGCCAAGGCACGCGCCGTCGTTTTCCAGGCATTTCTCAAGGCGAAGGAGGGCGCGGCAACGCTGGCCGCTGCCCTCGAGCGTGCGTCTGCGTCGCTCCCGGCCGACGCCGTGAAAGATGGCCAGCAGGCCGTGAGCGCCGCCGGCAGACAGGAGCCCGCGCTCACGCAGGCACTCGCCGCCGCGGTGGCCCGCAGTTCGGCGGGAACCGCGCAGCCGGCCGTGTCGGCCCATGCCATGAGTGCCGCGGAACTCGAGTCGTTCGTGACGCTCGTGCGTGACAAGGCTGATGCGAAGCGAGGCGCGGCGATCTACGCGAGGGAGAACCTCAAGTGCGTCACCTGCCACAGGATTGGTGACCAGGGGGGCAAAGTCGGTCCCAACCTCACCGCGATCGGCGCCTCGAGCCCGCTCGACTATGTGATCGACTCACTGCTCTATCCGGCCAAGAACGTGAAGGAGGGCTACAACACGGTGGTGGTGCAGACCGACGACGGACAGGTGCTCACCGGCATTCAGGTCACGCGGAGCGATGCCGAACTGGTGCTTCGCGATGCCGCGGGCAAAGAAGTGAAGATCCCCACGGCCGACATCGACGAGGAGTCGGTCGGCACGTCACTCATGCCCGCCGGCCTCATCGACAGTCTGTCACGTGAAGAACTCGCCGACCTGGTCCGCTACCTGTCCGGCCTGGGCAAGTAGGCCTGCCACAAACCGAGAAATTCCCAGGATCCGTTCCATGTCTTCGATCAAACGCATCCTCGTCACCGGCGGAGCCGGCTTTCTCGGCAGCCATCTCTGCGACCGCCTCGTGGCGATGGGCCACGACGTGATCTGCGTCGACAACTTCTTCACGAGCCAGAAGACCAACGTCGCCCACCTGCTCGCCCAGCCCAACTTCGAACTGCTGCGGCACGACATCATCCACCCTCTCTGGCTGGAGGTCGACGAGATCTACAACCTCGCCTGCCCGGCCGCCCCCGGCCACTATCAATACAACCCCATCAAGACGATGAAGACGAGCGTGATGGGGGCGATCAACGTGCTCGGCATGGCCAAGCGTTGCCGGGCGAAGGTGCTGCAGGCCTCGACAAGCGAGGTCTACGGCGATCCCGAGGTGCATCCGCAGCCGGAGAGCTATCGCGGCTCGGTGAATCCGATCGGTCCTCGCGCCTGCTACGACGAGGGCAAGCGGGCCGCCGAGACGCTCTTCATGGACTACCACCGCGCCAACCGGGTGAACGTGCGGATCGTGCGGATCTTCAACACGTATGGCCCGCGGATGCATCCCTACGACGGCCGCGTCGTCTCCAACTTCATCCGCCAGGCGCTCTGTGGCGAGCCGATCACGATCTTCGGCAGCGGCGGCCAGACCCGCAGCTTCTGCTACCGCGATGATCTTGTCGAGGGAATGATTCGGATGATGAACGGCCCCGACGACTTCGTGGGTCCGGTGAACATCGGCAATCCGGGCGAGTTCACGATCCGGCAGCTGGCGGAACTGACGCTCGAACTGTCGGGGTCGAAGTCGCCGCTGATCGAGAAGCCGCTCCCGGTGGATGATCCCGAGCGGCGTCGGCCCGACATCACGCTGGCGAAAGAAAAACTCGGCTGGGAGCCGAAGGTGCCGCTCCGCGAGGGGCTGGCCAAGACGATCGACTGGTTCCGTTCGGTGAAGCTGGAACACTTCCGGGCCCCGACGCCGAACTGGTGACGCGTCGCCTGACGCCGGGGGACTCCGCGTGGCACCACACCCCGGTTTCCCACCGAAACCGACGGGTTTTTGGCCTTCGCCCGCGCCTCCCGATCCGCTATTGTCCCGCTCTCGCCTGTGGGCGAGTACCACCCGCATGTCCCTCAGGAGCCCCCGTATGAACCGCCAGGAACTCTCGGCGATCGTCCTCGAACTGCTCGAGAAGGAGACGGGCGAAGCCTATCCCGCCCTCGAAGACTCGACGTCGCTGCGCGAGGGGCTCAACCTCGATTCTCTCGACATGGCCGGGCTCGTGCTCCACATCGAGAGCCGCTTCGGCATCCAGGTCGAGTCGGAACTGCTCGAGAAGGTCACCACGGTCGGCAATCTGCTCGACGTGCTCCAGCAGAAGATCGCCGCCAGATCCGCCAAGAAGGCGGCGTGAGCGGTCACCCTACGCCATGCATGGAAGCATCCCGAATGCCGACGCCACGAGCGCCGCGTGCGGCGTCGCGAGCCATGCGCTCGTCGAGGCCACGCTCGCTGAGATCCCTGGCCTGCGCGACTGCCCCGTGCCGGAGGGCGTCTCTACGCTTCCGCCGCGATTCCTGAGGCACTGCGACGAGCAGACGGTCGTCGGCATGCGGGCGATCCTCGCCGCCATGGCCGCGCACCCCGAGCCGCGTCCCTCGTTCACCGACTACGGCGTGGTCGCGGCGGCCTGTCAGTCGGGCCGGATCGCCACGGCCCAGTCGCTGGCGATGTTCCGCACGGCAGGCGGCGTGGCGGTGTCGCCCCACATCGTGCCGCAGTGTTCGCTCCATTCCGTCGCCGGCGCCGTGAGCGTGGCACTGGGCATGCACGGACCAAACATCGGCGTGAGTGGTGGCCAGCACGCCGTCTCCGAAGGACTGTTCACGTGTCTCTCCCTGCTGGCGGCGAGTGCCGTCACGGGCGAATCCCTGCCCGGCATCTGGCTCGTGGTCAGCGGCTGGACTCAGGAGCCGTCGCTGGACTCTGCCGGCAAGCCTGACTGCAGCCCGCCACAGGACGCCCGCTCTGGCCCGATCTGCCGGGCGTTGGCCGTGGCACTCTCGGCCGATGCGGATGCCGCCGCCGACAAAGGCATCAGTCGCCGTCTCACGCTTCACATGCCCGCAGCCATCCGCATGGCACGGCCTGCGGCGCACGATCAAACCGCCGGCGACGAGATTCTCGACTTTGCCCGCGGCCTCGCCGCCGGCCCTGCTGCATCGTGGTCGCATGTCTGCCCGTGGGGTGCAGAGATTCGCCTTGCTCCCCACGCGGCCGTGTCTCTCCCCGTCGGTTCGCAGGCCGCGTCGCGTGGCATCCCGCAGAGGGAGGCCGCATGATCGTCGTCGCGAGAACCAGCTCCGGTGAGAATGGCCGCGAGCCGATCGTGATCACCGGCATCGGCGCGGTCTCACCGCTGGGCCACAGCTTTGATGCCATTCAGGAAAACCTGCTGGCCGGACGAAGCGGCGTGCGGTCGATCGATCCCGGTGCGTTCGCGCGGGAGAGCCATCAGTTCGCTGCGGTCGTCGACATGATTCCCACGCCGCCAGAGGGCATCTGTCCATTCGACGGCCAGGGCTTCGCGAGCCTCACCAGGCTCGAGCAGATGGTCTTGAGTCCGGTGGCCCATGCGGTCGCCGACGCTGGGATCGGCCCGCACCGCGACCGGCTCCGCATCGGTCTGGTGCTGGGCCTTGGCGCCGAGCAGCTTAAGCGTTGGGAACTCGACTTCTTGGCCGGCGGCACGCAGGTCTTCGCGCCGACACCCACCGACACGCTCGTGCATCAGGTCGCGCGGATGACGAATCTCCGCGGACCGGCGGTCACGGTCGCCGCTGCCTGTGCGTCGAGCGGCTACGCGATGGCGCTGGGCCGCAGCTGGCTGAGCGCCGGGTGGGTCGATGCCTGTGTGGTCGGCGGCTGCGACGTGCTCAGTCCGACGGCGCTGGCCGCGTTCTACAACCTTCGTGCGCTCTCCCGCCGCAGCGATGATCCAGCGAAAGCATCGCGGCCGTTCGACTGCCACCGCGATGGGTTCGTGATGGGCGAAGGGGGCGCGTGCTTCGTGCTCGAACGCCTGTCCGCCGCCCGGTCTCGCGATGCGCGGGTGTATGGCGAGTTGGCGGGCGTCGGCATGTCGAGCGATGCCGCCCACATGGTGAGCACGTGCAGCGATTCCACGCAGTCTGCCCGGGCGATCACGCAGGC
>JBIIOL010000387.1:0-3967 GCA_044336965.1 Pirellulales bacterium
ACGCCACGAATCGGGGTGGGCTACGCCGGCGAATGGGCGGAAAAGCCGCTGCGATTCGTCGTTGATCCGGAGCGGATCGCCCGCCTTTCTGGGCAGTCGTAGCCACGCTGCTGGGGTGCGCAGTTTTGTCACGCGCCGCCGGGACGGCAGAAGTCTCCTTCGCGGGGACTTTCGCCGTGGGGCGTGTTGGCAGTGCAGACCTCGGGAGGGCGAAATTCCAACGCTCGTCGAGCTTCCGCCGATCCCGGCTCCCCTTCACGTAAAAAGTCGCCAGTTCGGCTGGTGCTCTCGTACCGTTATCGGCCTAGAATGGAGTCCGCGGGGTTCGAATTCTTCGAGGAGCCGACAAAATGACGGCACGTTCGTTTCAATTGTTTCTGGCAGGAGCGATCATGATGATGAGCAGTGGATTGGCGGCGGGGGCCGAGGGTGAACTGGCGAAGGCGACGTTCGCTGGGGGCTGCTTCTGGTGCACCGAGGCGGTCTATGCCCAGATCAAGGGCGTGCACTCCGTGACGAGCGGCTACATCGGCGGGAAGAATCCGAATCCCACTTACCAGCAGGTCTGCACCGGGATGACGGGCCATGCCGAGGCGGTGGAGATCGAATACGACCCGCAGCAGGTGCCGTATGAAAAACTGCTCGAGGTGTTTTTCAGCACGCACGATCCGACCACGAAGAACCGGCAGGGGGCCGACGAAGGCACGCAGTATCGCTCGGGCGTTTTCTACCACGACGACGCGCAGAAAAAGACCGCCGAAGAGGTGATCGCGAAGCTCGATGCCGCGAAGGTGTTTCCAAACAAGATCGTGACGGAGGTCACGCCTGCCAGCACGTTCTATCCGGCCGAGAAGTATCACCAGGACTACTTTGCCAACAACCCGTTCCAGCCCTACTGCCAGGCGGTCGTATCGCCGAAGGTGGAGAAGGTCCGCAAGGTTTTCAAAGACCTTTTGAAGTAGGGACGGATGGTGGGGAAAAAGCTGCGTCCAATTTTTGGCGTCATCGCGGCGTGCAGCCTGATGACGGTTGTTGTGTGGGCGGCGCGGGCCGAATCACCAGCATCCGTGCCGGTGATCCTCGACACCGACATCTGCGAAGACTGCGACGACGTTGCGTCCTTGGCGATGCTCCATGCCCTCGAGTCGCGTGGTCAGTGCCGTCTGTTGGCGGTCACGGTGTCGGCCAAACATCCGCAGGCGGCCCCGTTTGTCGACTGCGTCAACACGTTCTATGGCCGGCCCGACATTCCCATTGGCGTCGTCCGGCAGGGGGGCGTCGAGGGGAAGAGCGGCTATCTGAAGTTGGCCGACGAGAGGGACGACGGAAGCCTCCGCTATCCCCACGATCTGCTCGATGGCACGGATGCCCCGGATGCGGTGACGGTGCTGCGGAAGGCGCTTGCCGCAGCGGAGGATGGTTCCGTGTCGATCATTCAGGTGGGGTTCTCGACGAACCTTGCCCGGCTCATGGACAGCCCGGCCGACGCCGCGAGTCCGCTGCCGGGTGTGGAACTGGTCGCGAAGAAGGTGCGGCTGCTCGAACTCATGGGCGGCGCGTTCCAGCCGATCGGCGGGAACGCTGCCTACGCTGAATACAACATCGTCCGCGACCGGGCGGCGGCCGCGGCGGTCGCCGCCCGCTGGCCGACGGAGACAGTCTGGAGCGGGTTTGAAATCGGCATCGCGGTGCCCTATCCGAGCCGCAGCATCCTCGAGGATTATCGCTACGTACCGCACCATCCTGTTGCCGATGCATACCGAATCCACTCTCCGCCGCCGCAGGACCGGCCGAGTTGGGATCTCACGAGTGTGCTCGACGCCGTACTCGGTGACCGCGGCTACTTCGACCGTTCGCCGCCCGGAAGGGTGACCGTGACCAACACGGGAGCCACGCCATTCACTCCCGATGCCGCCGGGAAACACCGCTACCTCATCCTTCGCGATGCCGCGGCCCGGGCCCGCGTGATCGAGGCCCTCGTGCAGCTTGCCAGCCAGCCCGCCTGCCGGTGATCCGAGAAGGGAAAGGGGACGCAGCTCTTTTCCTGCAAAACCGTGTCATAGCCCGGTTAGTCGCTCTTGCGGCCGGCCGCGTAGGCTCTCTGATTATTGACGAGACGCGTGCGACCCGAGCGGCCAGACGCAAACGCAAAAGAGGGCTCCCCATGTCGATTCCGACCGTCACGCCAGGCTGCCAGTTCGCCAGCGACAATACGGCCCCGATGAGTCCTGGGGCGTGGGAGGCGGTCTCTCAGGCCAACCGCGACTGCCAGTCGAGCTACGGCGACGACCCGTGGACCACCCGGGCCTGTAATCTGATCCGCGAGATCTTCGAGTGCCCGGCGGAGGTGTTTTTCGTGTTCAACGGGACGGCGGCCAACTCGCTGGCCCTCGCCGCCATGTGCCAGTCGTACCATGCGATCCTTTGCCACCATGTCGCCCACGTCGAAACCGACGAGTGTGGCGCCCCGGAATTTTTCTCCAACGGCACGAAACTGCTCACGCTGCCCGGTGACGGCGGCAAACTCACCCCCGCCGGGATCACGCATGCGGTCACGCGGCGTCGCGACATCCACTATCCCAAGCCCCGGGTCGTGAGCATCACGCAGGCCACCGAGCTTTCGACCGTCTATACCACCGACGAGATCGCCGCGGTCAGCGACGTTTGCCGCCGGCACGGACTGCGGCTCCACATGGACGGAGCTCGGTTCGCCAATGCCATTGCCGCGCTCGACGTGCCCCCGCGGCGGATCACCTGGGAGGCGGGCGTAGACGTGCTGTGCCTCGGTGGCACGAAGAACGGCATGGGTGTGGGCGATGCCGTGGTGTTTTTCAACACGAGCCTCGCCGACGACTTTGCCTACCGCTGCAAGCAGGCCGGTCAGTTGGCCTCAAAGATGCGATACCTGACGGCCCCGTGGGTGGGGCTTCTCGAGGATGGCTCGTGGCTCGCGAATGCCCGCCGTGCCAACGCCGCCGCGGCCCGCCTGGAGCAGGGCTTCCGGGCGATCCCCGGCATCGAGGTGATCGGCCACCGGCAGGCCAATGCCGTCTTCGCTCGGCTCCCCGATGCGCTTGCCGAGTCGCTGCGGGCGAAGGGCTGGAGGTTTTACAACTTCATCGGTGCGAATGCCTGTCGCTTCATGTGCTCGTGGGCGGTGACCGATGGCGACATCGATGCCCTGCTCGCCGACGTCCGGCAGGCTGTTTAACAATCGCCTGTAAAGCGGCCGCAGTTCTTTGCTTCAACCGTCGGGATTGTTCAGCAGTTGTTCGAGCCGCGGCCGCAGTTCTTTGTTCTTTCGAAAATCTGCGGCGCAATGATTCATTGAAAAAACCTAACGAGTCGCTGTGAAATATCTGGTTTGCTTTGGTAATGGAGTCTTTTAGAGTTGGACGACAAGAAGGAGTGCACGGTCGATTCTTACAAAAGGAGAATCAGATGCTACCCCAATCAACCCAGCCGACTCGTGGCACAGTCTTGGAAGAAGCTTTCTTCTACCGGGTGGATCGAGAACTTAGCGCAGTGCTGAGCAAACGTGTTCAGCGAGAGGAGAAAATTCGACTGTTCGCAAATGCGACCGGCGTTCGGGACCAGAAGCACCTTGAACGACTCGCTGATTCAGGATTCGAATTATCGACGCTGCACTTTGTTTGGGTTCCACTCATCCTTGTTGCGTGGGCCGATGGCAACGCAGAGAAATTAGAAAAGAAAGCCATCGCTGACATTTTGTCGAGCAAGGGGATCTCTCAGGAGACTATCTCCCGGGTGATTGCTCACGACTGGTTTCGCAAAAAGCCTACCGAAGAGCTGTGGGAGATTTGGGCAGAGTTTTCTGCAGCAACCTCGGCCAGTCTCGATCCTTCGGTTTACAACGAGCTGATCGATGAAATTGTCAGGCTCTGTCGTCTGATCGCAGATGCATCTGGTGGTTTTATGGGATTGGGAAAGATTTCCGCGACCGAGA
>JBIIOL010000386.1:0-3967 GCA_044336965.1 Pirellulales bacterium
GGCGGCAGGCCGGCAGCGACTTCGAAGCCTTCACCACGCACATGCGGGAACACGAGAGGAACGAAAATGCGGTGGTGCAGGAAGGCTACAACGAGGATCTCGGGCTCGTCGACTAAGCCACGTTGGGAAAGGCTTTCGCCGGCCTTGTTCCTGCTGCTCTACACGGTCGCCACCGCGCAGGAACCGTCCGCCCCGAAGCCCGACGACGTCGGCCCCTTCATGCGGGCCAAATTGGCCCACGCCCAAGACATCCTTGCCGGGCTCGCGCTCGAGGACTTCGATGCCATCGCCCGCGGCGCCCAGGAGCTTGCGCTGGCCAGTCAGGCGGCGAGCTGGCAGGTGCTGCAGACTCCGGAGTATGCCCGGCAGAGCGCCGAATTCCGGCGGTCATGCGAGAGCCTGAAGCGGGCGGCCAAAGACGGCAACCTCGACGGCGCCGCGCTGGCCTGGATGGAAGTGACGATGAAGTGCGTCCAGTGCCACAAGTATGTCCGCGACGAGCAGGACGCCCCGGTCAGGTAGCGCGGCCGGCCAGCAGCGTCGCCGGATCGAACGGCCGCCGCTCGAAGAAGGTGTCGCACGGATCGACCTTGTCGATCCGTTCCAAATCGATGAGGACCGGCGCAGTGACGTCGGCATCGGCGGCGGGAAACGCCAGCAATTCGACCCGCGGCGGCTGGACGAGCAGGCAGTGCGGATGCAAACGGCTTTTTTCCACCGGCTGCCCCGCGGCCCGAAAAGCGACTTCGATCTCCCGGCAGTCGGTGATGGCGGCACTGAGCGTGGAGAGCATCCGCGGCCGAGACGCGTATGGTGCCAGGCCGTTGGGCACGACGTGAAACACCCGCTTCGACTCGGCGAGACGTGCCAGCACGTCCGGGTGCAGATCCCGCTCGAGTTTGTGCCGCAACGACTCGATGCCCGTCCACAACACCGTCCCCTCGAAATTCCGCAGCAGATCGCGGCCGACCGTGAAGGCGACCAACTCGAGGAGCGTGATCGGTTCGGGAGGAATCTTTCGGCCGTTCGCGCCGTCGCGGGACAACTGCCAGCCAAACCGACGGTCGCCGGCCATCGGCTTGTGGTCGATGGGATAGCCGCAGGACGTGAGAAACTCACAATCCCGCCGCAGCGTCCGCGGCGACAGCCGCGAGAGACCGAGACGTTCGCGAATCCTGGCGATCAGCACCTGATCGTCGAGCGGCTGGCGGGCTTCCGCCAGGATGTCGAGGAGCGAGAAAATGCGAAGAAATTGTTCATGACGGGCAAAGTTGCGAGGCATGGTGAATCCATCTGGGATGTTGAGCCAGATCCCCCGAGGCTCAATACCGCCAGGCCAAAGGCCGCAGCGGATCGAACAACTCCGGCTCTAAAACCAGCCGAAGTGTTCCAAATCGCTCGGCACCCTTGGTCATCTAAAGTAATAATCTTATATCGATAATAGGCTCATTTTTGTAATGGGATATTTCGCAGCGATTGCACATCCCGGCCCCGGAATGCCGCGCGCGCCGGCCCGTTGTCAGGCCGCTTCGCGGCCCGACCCGCACGCGGCCGCCATGCTCGGATGCCATGCCTCGGCGGCTTCCACGAGGCGGTCGATCATCGACATCATCTGCAGCGGCGTCAGCGTGCCATCCTCGACGACCGTCTCGGCGACCATCCGCAGATTCTCGAACTCGGCGTCGAACTCGACATGCACCGCGGGCGTGGCAGCAGCCAGAAGGCAGGCCGTCATGCAGGCTGCGGCCGCGTCGCCATCGGCCGGGAACGCCCGCTCGATCGACACGCGACAGCGGTGGCCGTCGTCCGGGGCCTCCAGCCGCACGATCGCCAGTTTTTCGCCGCGGAGATTGCGGTATGAGTGCGTCACGAAGGCGATGCGTATCGCTTGCTCCTCGTGATCGACGTGGTGACGAATCGACTCCTGCGCGAGAATCCCCGCGCATTCCTGCAAACTGACCGCCATGGGCGCACTCCTTCGTTGGCTGCAACGAACACGCCCCCCCTTGCAAGGGATACGCTCGCTCACTACAAACCTTGCGCGCGGCACATAAATTCTTCTCCGGGACCGGACCAACCGTGCCGCGAGGGCTGTCATCGTGACACCCTTGGGGTCTGGACTCGCGAAGGAAAGCGGGGCTGGGGTTGGGCCATACGGGGCACAAAGACGTTTCCGATCTGCTCCTTGTCTGGCAGGCGAACGGTGCCGAGCACTGCTTCGAGGAACTCCTCGATGCCATCCGAGAAATCATCGAAGGGGTGGCACGTCGCGTGCTACACCACCACCATATCGATGATCCGGCGGCGATCGACGATGCGGTCTCACTCGTCTTCGATCACCTGCGCAGGCTGTCCCCGCACGCTCGTGCCGGAAGACTGGTGTCGCCGTTTCGGCCGCGAAACGATAACGGCGCCAGCGACTCGGGCGTGGCCTACGTCACCTGGCTCGCCACCGAGAGGGCCCGCGACGTGGCCCGGGGCAGCCGGGTTCGGGCCCGACGGGCCAAGCCGTTTTCGCAACTCGACAACGCGGCACGTCATTCCCTGAACCGGTTTGCCTCGCTGACGCCCCCCGCAGACCGCGGTTTTTCCGGAGGCGACACTGATGCCGACGGTGATCGTGCCGCGCGGCTCGCCGAGGCGCTGCAGCGGATCGATCCCCCGCTCGCTCACGTGATCACGCTGCTCTTGGAGGGCAAAACCCAGGCGGCCATCGCCGCCGACCTCGGCGTCTGCGAGGGCACCGTCTCGAGGATGCGGACGCGGGCGATCATCCAGCTCCGCCGCGGCCTGCGGCTCGACGCCTGAGGCCACCGACTCAGTCGAAGACGACGGTCCGCCGGCCGTGCAGAAAGACGCGGTCTTCCAAGACCAGCCGCACCGCTCGGGCAAGCACCAGCTTTTCCACGTCGCGACCGGCCTGCGCCATGCGTTCCGGTGAATAGGCGTGATCGACGTGAATCACGTCTTGGGCGATGATCGGACCGTCGTCGAGCTCGGCCGTCACGAAGTGGGCCGTCGCCCCGATGATCTTCACGCCCCGGGCATGGGCCTGGCGATAGGGGCTCGCGCCGGCGAAGGCGGGCAGGAAGGAATGGTGGATGTTGATGATCCGCTGCGGATAGCGGCCCACGAACCGCTCGGAGAGCACCCGCATGTAGCGGGCGAGAACGATCGAGTGCGGCGCGTAGCCCTCGATCACCCGGGCCAACTCGGCCTCGTGCGCCTCGCGGGAGACGCCCTCATGCGACACATGATGGAACGGCACGCCAAACCGCTGCACGAGCCCGTGGAGCAGGTCGTAGTTGCTCACCACCGCCACGATCCGCCCCGGCAGGTCGCCGACGGCGTCGAGCAGCAGCAGTTCCCCGAGGCAGTGCGGCTCGCGGGTGGCACACACCACGATCGGCTTGCGGTCGATCCGGGCGACGCGGATCCGCGCCCCCGCCGGCAGCGCCGCCGCCAGCCCCGCCTCCACACGGTCGGCCGCGACCGGCGCGGACGCCGGCGACACCTCGGCCCGAAAGAAGAAATGCCCGGCGCCGGCATCGACGAACTCCTGGTTACTCTCGATGTTGAGCCGCAGCGACTGCAGCACGCCGGTGATCCGATGGATCAGGCCCACCTCGTCGGGGCAGTCGACGAGCACGATCTCGCGGCCGTTGCCGGCGGTCGTCGCAGCGGCCGTCATGTCGGCACCCAGGCGAGCACGACGTCTTCGACGGCGATGTCGGATTTCCGCGCTGGGATTTCAATCTCCTCCAGCGGGATCCGTTCGGGCGCGGTCTCCATGCGGATGCGGTCGAGTTCGACGGCGATCTCGTCCTCCAAGGCGAGCTTCCTTTCCTCGAGCGACGCCAGGCTTTCCTCCGCGTGGGCCACGTCGGCCTGCTGCCGCGCGGCCCGGCTCGCCGACCGCATCGACGAGGCCGCCTTGCCGATGGTCGTCGAGCTGGCCATCTTCCTC
>JBIIOL010000388.1:0-3964 GCA_044336965.1 Pirellulales bacterium
ATTCGACCAGTCCGATGCGCCTGGCGTCGGCTCCAGTGAAGGCGCCCCGCTCATGGCCGAACAGTTCGCTCTCCATCAGGGCATCGGGGATCGCACCGCAGTCGACCGGCACGAACGGGCCGGCATTCCGGCGGCTGCGGACATGGATCGCCCGCGCGACCAGTTCCTTGCCCGTTCCGGTCTCGCCTGTCACCAGCACGTCGACGGCACTCGCCGCAATCCGGTCGATGACCGAATAGACCTGGCGCATCGCCGGGCTTTCGCCCAGAAAATGATCGAACGAGTAGGGCCGCTCGACTGCACGGCGAAGCACCTCCTCAGCTGCCTTTCGCCGCGACTCCGTCAGCAACCGCACGAGCGAGTCCTCGAGTTCGGCTTCGGCCCTGGCAAGGTCGAGATAATCACCTGCGCCTGCCTGAACGCAGGCGCGGGCAGTGTCGATGTTCGGCCGCGCATCGATCACCACCATCGGCAGTGGTGGATCGGCGTCCTTCAGCGCGGCGTGCAGCCGGTCGGCCGTGGGCCCGGAACGCGCCGTGACGACCCCCAGATCCCACGAGTCGCGGGAGAGCGTGGCGATCGCCGACTCGAGAGACTTCTCCACCCGCACCTCGAACGGTTGCAGGCGGGCGATCAGCTTGGCGTAGGGCAGACCGGTGCTACCCTCGGAATCGACGATCAGGATGCGGGGCTGCTGCACGGGATGGCTCAGGCGGGCGTGGCTGACGACGGGCAACCGACATCGAGACGTTCCGCCGCGGTGTTGGCCGCCTGGCCGCGGCTGTGAAACGCCGCAGAGAACGACAAAGTATGCAGCGGCGGCACACGGGCGGCAACTCGCCCCGAATGGATGCCGGTGGTACATTGCCGGACTCGCACGTCAGCCCGCCTTCCGGAGATCACCCCAGCATGGCCATCGACCCTTATTCCCCCTGTCCGGGCGGCACCGGCAAGAAGATCAAGTTCTGCTGCTCCGAACTCGTCAACGACCTGGAACAACTCGACCGTCTCACCGAAGGGCAGCAATACGCCGCCGCGCTGGCCGAGGTGGACAAGCTGACGCAGCGGCATCCCGGGCGGGCGTGCCTGATGGCCCACCGCACCCGGCTGCAACTGGCCACCAAGCAATTTCCCGCGGCTGCGGCCGGGAGTGCGGCGTTCCTGGAGACCTGTCCGGGCAATCCCGTGGCGATGGGACTGGCCGCGGTGACCGAGGCCATCGCGGGGCGGATGCAGGAGGCGATGGCACTGTTCGATCAGGCCCGCGACCACGCCCACACTCAGGCCCGCGAGACCGGCGGTGGGGAGGTGCCGCACGATCTGGTACGTACGGCCCAGACACTGGTGCAGGCCGCCGCGCAGACAGGGCACCCCGGTTGCGCCCAGGGGATCGTCGAATGGATGATCGACGCGTCGGTGGGCACCGAGGAGGAGCGGCAGATGCTGGCCTCGATCGTCGGCTCGGGCGGCGTGCCGCCAGCACTCCGCACCAAGGTGGCGTTCGAACCGGCCGCGGCTGATTCACCCTATCGCTTCGAGTTTGAGGCGGCGTTGAAGGCTGCCGCCGAGTGGCGGCTGTCCAAGGCCCTCTCCACGTTTCGCAGCCTGAAACCGGTCGCGGGTGAGAGCCCGGAACTCTTCACCAACATGGCGATTCTCTGCGAGATGCTCGGCAGGCCATTCGAGGCATCGGAGGCCTGGCTGTCCGTGGCCAAGCTCCGTGCAGGCACACCCGATGACGCCGTCGAAGCGACCGGCCGCGCGATCGCGATGGAGACCGAAGCCGATCCGGATCGCTCACCGGTGGTGAAGATCACGAGCATCATCGCCCCGCTGCCGTCTCCTTCCGGGGATGCCGCCGGAGGAGGCCTCGATCTTCTGGAAGACAAGCTTCGCCACGACGGTCGCTTCGATGTGTCGACGTTCGATCGTTCGGCCTGGGTATCGCGGGGGGCGGCTCCTCCGCACTCGGTGTGGAGGGTCTATGCTCCGGCAACGGCCGGGGCTTCGGCATCCGCCGGGCAGTCCGGCAGCGAACAGCCCGATCGGCTGCTCGCGTCGCTGATGATCTTTGGCCGGCAGACAGACCGTGAGCCCGAGGCCGTGATGCAGGGATTCGAGCCCGATGTCGCGGAAGCGAAGCCGGAGGTCGAGCGGTTGCTTGGCTGCACGTTCGCCCCGCCGGTGGACATGGGCCGCGGGCGGCTGCCGACCACGTCCCCCACCGCCTGGCTGCAAAACACGCAGTTTCGCGTGAATTCCTCGGAAATTTCGAAGGAGCCTGCGGCTGCCGACGGCCCATCGGTTGTCGACCGCCTTCTCGCCCGGCAAAGGCATGCTGTCTGGGATCGATTCCTGGCCATCTGGCCCGACACCCCCCTTCCCGAACTGCTGGGCAAGACACCGCGTCAGGCGGCTGCCGAGCCCGGCAAGGAACCGGCCCGACGACTCGAGGCGATGATCATCGAAGGCGAAGCCGCATCGCGTCAGCCGGACGCATCCACCGCATGGACGGCGGTCCGCGGGAAGCTGGGGCTGCCGGCACCGGCAGCGATCCATTCGGCACAGCCACTCGAGGAGGTGCCGCCCCTGCGGTGGCACCGCGTCGTGCTCGACGGGCTTCCGCTCGAACAGCTGCGAGGGTTGTTTCTCACGTCGCTCGACGCCGGCTTCGACCTGGCGGCGACGCGGGCCGCTCAGGTGATCGTGGCGCGGCCCGATGCCTCGCCCGAGGACCGGTGGGAGGCGTACGGCCTGCTCGAGGATCGCGCGGAGACCAGCCTTGAAAAGCTGGAAATCATCGGCAAGCTCCGCGAACTGGCGAAGACGCTCGGTGCCAACGACGGCATGCTCGACGTCGCCGAACTTCGCGTGCGGCTTTCGCGAGCCGACGAGGCTGGCATCATGCGACTGCTCAATCACCTGCAGCGGGAACATGCCCGTGACCAGAAGGTGATCGCCGCCCTCGCGGAGGTGCTGGGCGAAGCGGGCGTCGATCTCGCCGCCCTCGCCGCCCAGTCGGCGGCGGCCGGGCAGATGCCGGGCGGCGCGGCCGGACTGCCGATCGGTGGCGGGCAGACGCCGACTGCGGACTCGGGCCGCATTTGGACGCCCGGCGGCGACCAGGGCGGTGCCGGAGAGAAGAAGTCGCTCTGGACGCCGGGCTGAGGTCGCACTGACCATGTACGAGGGCCGCCCCGAGGATGCGTTCGACGAACGGTTGATGCGGCAGGCTCTGGCCCTGGCCCGCCACGGAGAGGGATGCGTAGAGCCCAATCCCATGGTGGGCGCGGTGATCGCGTCGGCATCGGGCGGCATCATCGGCGAGGGCTGGCACGAGCTCTTTGGCGGCCCGCACGCCGAGGTGGCGGCGATCTCGGCCGCTGGCACCGCAGCCCGCGGTGGCACGCTGGCCGTCACGCTCGAGCCCTGCTGCCATCACGGCAAGACGCCCCCCTGCACAGCGGCGATCATCGCGGCCGGCATCGCACGGGTGATCGTGGGCACGAGCGATCCGTTCCCGACGGTCAACGGTGGTGGCATCGACGCACTCGTGCGGGCCGGCATCGAGGTGAGGGTGGGCGTCTGCGAGACGGAGGCACGACGGCTGATCGCCCCCTTTCGCATGCTCGTGGAGCAGCAGCGGCCATGGATGATCGCGAAGTGGGCGATGAGTCTCGACGGTCGCGTGGCGACGTCCGTCGGCGAGAGCCGCTGGATCTCGTCGGAGGCGTCCCGGGCAATCGTGCACACGCTCCGCGGGCGGATGGACGGCATCCTCTGCGGGATCGGGACGGCACTGGCTGACGATCCGCTCCTCACGGCGCGGCCCGCTGGGCCGCGGCAGCCGCTGCGGATCGTGCTCGACAGCCTCTCCCGCCTGCCGCTGGAGAGCCGCCTCGTTCGCACTGCCCGCGACGTGCCGCTGCTCGTGGCCACGGGCCCCGCGGCCCCGGCCGACCGA
>JBIIOL010000389.1:0-3947 GCA_044336965.1 Pirellulales bacterium
CATGCAGGCGCAGCGGCCAAATTTCCAGCGGCCCAACATGGGCGGCGCGCCCAACATGTCGCGGCCGTCTCTGCCGAGTGCTGGCATTCGGCCAGCCCCCGGAATGCAGCAGCGGCCTGGCATGGGATCTCCGCGGCCGGGCCTGGGCACCATGCGGCCGGGTGGCACGCCCGGAGTCGGCGTGGGCGGACTGAACAGACCGGCGGGGCTGCCGGGCAACATCGGCGGGATGAACCGCCCCGGCCTGCAGCCCGGCGGCGGACTGGGCGGTCTCAATCGGCCGGCGGGTCTGCCAGGTGGGTTGAACGGCGGCGCCGCAAGTCGGCCCGGCGGTGGGTTTGCCAATCGGCCAGCGGCTGCCTTTCCTCAGCCTGGGCAGCGTCCTGGCGGGATGGGCATGGGTCAGCGCCCCGGCGGCATCGGGCCGGGAGGTGCGACGACGTTGCCCGGCCTTGGTGGTGGACCAGGCGGCCGTCCCGGGCTGTCAACGCGGCCCCTCGATCGGCCCAGCCTCGGCGGCGTACCGACAACCAAGCCTTTTCCGGCACCGGGGCTCGGCGGTGGTGGATTGGCCGGCGGCGGACCGAACCGTCCAACAACATTGCCCGGCCAGATCGGCGGTGGCAACCGGCCAACAACGCTCCCCGGTCAGGTCGGCCCTGGCGCTGGTGGTGGACTCGCTGGTGGAAATCGTCCTGGCATGGGTGGCGGGAATCGGCCAACGACCCTCCCCGGTGAGGTTGGCCCCGGTGCTGGCGGTGGGCTTGGTGGTGGCAATCGTCCCGGCATTGGCGGTGTCAACCGCCCGACAACGCTCCCCGGTCAGGTCGGCGGCGGTGGGCCGAACGGGAACCGTCCCGGGATTGGTGGAAACAGGCCCGGCATCGGTGGCGATCGTCCTGGCGTTGGCGGCAACTGGCCGAATCGTCCGGGTGACCGGCCCGGTCGTCCCGGCATTGGTGGGAATCGTCCGGGCATCGGCAACGGCCTCGGCAACAATGTTGGCAATGGCATCGGGAATGGCATTGGCAATGGCATAGGGAATGGCAGCGGCAACAACATTGGCAACAACATTGGCAACTCCATCGGCGGCAACAACAACTTCAACAACATCAACGTCAACGGCGGCGGCTGGGGCTATCCGGGCGGCGGGTATGGCGGTGGCTACGGTGGCGGCTGGGGCGGTGGCTATGGTGGCGGCTGGGCCAACAACTGGAACAACGGCTACGTCAATCCGCACTACGGCGGCTGGTACAGCGGTTGCTGGAACGGCAACTGGGGCAACAACTATGGCGGTGGCTGGTGGGCGCCCCTCGCCTTCGGCGCCGCTACGTGGGGCCTGGCCTCTACGATCGGCGGCTGGGGCCTCGGCTACGGCAGCATGGGCTACGGCGGCGCTGGCTATGTGAACCCCTACTACTCCTCGATCCCTGCCGCAGTCGTGGCTTCATCGCCCTACGACTATTCGCAGCCGGTGGTGCTGAACAGCCCCATCACCAACGACGGTGACCTTTCGAACGCCACCTACGCCCAGGGTGGCGTGGGCGGCACTGCTGATGGCGGTGCCGGTGCCAACGCGACGGCCGCGCCGGTCAACAACGAGGCGAATGCGGTGGTTGACGACGCGCTGGCCAAGTTCAAGGCGGGTGACTATGCCGGCGCGCTCGCTGGCTTTGATCGGGCCGTGAAGGCTTCGCCCAAGGATTCGGTGATTCACGAGGTGCGGGCGCTCACGCTCTTCGCGCTCGGTCGCTATCCCGAGGCGGCAGCCACGCTCAACTCCGTGCTCGTGTCCGCGCCGGGCATGGACTGGACGACGATCAGTAACGTCTACGGATCGGTCGACGCCTACACGGCGCACCTCCGCAAACTCGAGGACTTCTGTCGCGCGAATCCCGACAGTGCCTCGGGCCACTTCGTGCTGGCGTATCACTACCTCGTGGGAGGCCATGCCGACATGGCAGCGGAGGCGCTGAAGGTGGTCGTGGCCAAGCAGCCGGGTGACCTGGTCGCCAAGCGGCTGCTCGAGGCAATCACGCCGCCGGAGGAGCCAAAGGCCGAGGCGACACAACCGGCTGCAACACAGACGGCGACAGGCAAGCCGGCTGCGACGACACCGGCGGAGACCGCTCCGCCGGCTGGTCCCGAGACCGACCTCGTGGGCACTTGGAAGGCCACCAGCGGGAAGGATATGGTCGAACTGTCGATCACGGATGATTCAAAGTTCACCTGGAAGGCCACGCCCGCCGGTCGGCCCCCGGTTGAACTCTCGGGCACGGTGGAGACGGCCCGGGACGCGATCGCCCTGAATACCGAGAATGCGGGCTCGATGGTGGGCAAGGTGCAATCGAAGGGGGCTGACGCCTTCGATTTCACGCTCGCCGGGGCCCCCAAGGAAGCCAAGCCGCTGGAATTCCAGCGGCAAAAGTGACCGTTCTGCGATCTTTTCGACCCTGTCTGGCCCTTCTGACGATGCTATAAAAGAGCAGAGTTCCCGAAGGAGGCCAGATCATGATCGACGCTGCGCGGCCCGATGTGGTGGTGATCGGTGGCGGCCCGTCCGGGGCCACTGTCGCGACGCTTGTCGCCAAGGCCGGCTTTCGGGTGCAATTGCTCGAACGTGAGCGGTTCCCCCGCTATCACATCGGCGAATCGTTGATTCCCGAGACCTTCTGGGTGCTCGAGCGGCTCGGCATGCTCGCCAAGCTGCAGGGGAGCCGGTTTGTCGAAAAGCACAGTGTGCAGTTCGTCACCGAGCAGGGAAAGCTCTCCGAGCCCTTCTACTTCGGCGATTACAAGCCGCATGAAAGCTCGCAGACCTGGCAGGTGACGCGGGCTGAATTCGACCAGATGATGCTCCAAAATGCCCGTGAGCATGGTGTCGATGTTCGGGAGGGCATTCGCGTGCTCGACGTGCTCTTCGAGGATGGTCGCGCGGTGGGCGTGCGGGCGATCGACGAGGCGGGCGTGGAGCGGGAGATCCGCAGCACGGTGGTCGTCGATGCCGCCGGCCAGAGCTGCCTGATCCAGGATCGGCTGGGCCTGCGGGAGTGGGACCCGGTGCTCAAGAAGGCCGCCATCTGGACCTACTGGAAGGGGGCAAAGCGGGACGCCGGCCGCGACGAGGGGGCGACCCTCGTGATGCAGACAAAGGGCAAGATCGGCTGGTTCTGGTACATCCCGCTGCAGGACGACCTCGTCAGCGTGGGCGTGGTCGCCCCCTTCGACTATCTCTTCAAGGGCCGGGATTCGAAGGAACTCGAGGCGATCTATTTCGAGGAAGTGGAGCGTTGCCCGGGCGTGCAGCCGCGGATCGCGAATGCCGGCCGCGTGGCGCCGTTCAGTGCCGCCAAGGAATATTCCTATCGCTCCCGGCAGGTTGCCGGGGATGGCTGGGTGTTGGTGGGCGATGCCTTCGGGTTCCTCGACCCGCTCTACTCCTCGGGCATTCTGCTGGCGCTGATTTCTGGCGCCCAGGCGGCTGATGCCATCGTCGCCGGACTCACCGCCGGCGACACCTCGGCGGCGCAGCTTGGCGTCTGGGGCCCCGGCTATATCGCCGGCATGGACCGGATGCGGAAGCTCGTCTGCCAGTTCTATGACGGGCTGAATTTCGGGAAGTTTGTGCGGGAGCATCCCGACCGCAAGGGGCTGATCACCGACGTGCTGATCGGCGACCTCTTCAAGCCCGAAATCGACACCCTCTGGCCGCTCATGGACGGTATGCAGGCTGCCGAAATGGCGGCCAAAGAGCCTGCGGCGACCGGTTGAATTATCGGAAAAGACCGAAAATTTGACCCTTTGTGAACCATGGGGTACTTCTGAGCGTAGAGATGTCGATCGTCTCTCTCGGAGTTGTCCCATGCGAATGTTGTCACTTTTCCCTGTTCGTTCATCGGCCACCGGAATGCACCGGTCGGTCAGGAAGCGCCGCGGCACGCTCCGTG
>JBIIOL010000632.1:0-3947 GCA_044336965.1 Pirellulales bacterium
CAAGCCCAACCGTGGCCTGAACAACGGTTTTGAAGGCTTCTACATCGACGATATCATCGTCGGCTTCGCAGAACGGGGCGAGATGGTTACCGGCGCCGCAGCCGGCCAGACCGACTTCTTCTCCGCCGGCACGCCGGCCCCGTCGCAGACGGTGCCCTCCCAGAGCCTGCAGGGCAACTACCAGCTCGAGATCCGCCGCGCCACCGAGTACGCGTCGCAGATCGACAAGATCAAGTCCGACTACGGCATCTACCAGACCGTCGACACCAACGACGACCTGGTGGCGAGCAACAGCTCTCTCGGCGATGCCAATCAGCCGCGTCAGCAGGGGCAGTTCTTGATCGAGGGCAACTCGGTCAGCAATGCCCTCACCTACGGCATCAGTATCGACGCGGGCGCCCGTGATAGCACCAACGCGCCCAACCAGGGGATGACCGCGAGCCTGCCGGTGCTCAACACCGCCCGCCTCGTGCCGGGCGTGGTGGTCACCAACAACATCATCGCCTCGAGCGGCACCGCCGGCATCCTCTTCAGCGGCGACGCGAACACGGGCAATGTCCCGCTGGCGGCCGTGCCCTACGGTCGGCTCGTCAACAACACGATTTATGGCGGCACCGACGTCAGCCTGACCGCGGCCACCACGAAGACCTCGACGTCGGTGACGGTCGCGTCCACGAGCACGCTCAAGGCCGGCATGCTGGTCTCTGGATCCGGAATCGCGGCCAACACGGTCATCCAAGCCGTCGTTGACGCGACCCAGGTGACGCTCTCCTCGGCTGCCACAGCGACCGCCGGCACCGTCACGCTCCGCTTCGTCGACCCGAGCACGAAGGGCACAGGCGTAGCCGTCACCGACAATGCAGGTCCGACGCTCCTCAACAACCTGTTCTCCAATCTTGGGAAGGGCGTGTCGGTCGATGCCAGCAGTGCAGCCAACACCGTCATCGGCACGTCGGCCTATTGGAACACCGCCTCCCAGGTCACGGGCGGCTCGCAGAGCCAGCAGGTCGCGCTCGGAGCCGATCCCTTCGTGAACGCCCCTGCCGGCAACTTCTATCTCAACGCCGGCTCGCAGGCGATCGACAGTTCCTTGAACTCGCTGGCCGACCGGTCGGGATACGTCGCCGTCACCTCGGCAATCGGCATCCCGCAGTCGCCGATCATTGCTCCTGACCGCGACCGTTTCGGTCAGCTCCGCAGCGACGATCCCACGCAGGCGAGCCTGCCCGGCCTCGGCAGCAACGCCTTCAAAGACCGAGGTGCGGTTGACCGGGTGGACACCACGCAGCCCTCGCTCGTGCTGCTCAACCCGCTCGACAACGGCCCCGACGACAAGGACACGCTCAATTCCGACGCGGTTCGGCTGGAACTGGCCGCGGCACGCAGCGTGACGCAGTTCGAACTCCAGCTCAACGACATCGGTGTGGGTATCGACGCGACGACCGTGAGCAAAGCCGCATTTACCCTCACCCGCGATGGCGTCGTGCTCGTCGAGGGCACCGACTATCTGTTCCGGTATTTCGAAAACAATAACCGCGTGGTGTTCGAGTCGGCGGCCGTCTTCCCGATGGGCGACTACGTGCTGACCGCGACGTCGCAGGCGAGTGTGCCAGGCGTGCCGGGCCTGCTCACCGACCTTGCCAACAACAAGCTCCTGCCAAACAAGGTCGATGGCTCGACTTCATTCACGATCTCGCTGGCCGACGTGCCCAGCGTGCCGGCGAACGTGGTCGCCACGGCTGGTGATGCGACGGTGGCCATTTCCTGGGACGCCTCCCTGGCCAACAACTCACCGCTTGTGCGGTACGAAGTCGAATACAGGACGTTTGCCGGTGTCTCGTGGACCTCGATTCCGGTCGGCCTTGCCACGTCGACCACGGTGACGGCGCTCAGCAATGGGACCGCATATGTGTTCCGCGTGCGGGCCGTCAACAGTGTCGGCAACGGGGATTATTCGGCGGAGTCGGCTCCGGCGATGCCGCTGCCGGTGCCCACGCTGGCGCTGACAACGGATACCGGCAGCAGCGGCTCCGACGGCATCACCAACAACCCCTCCGTCACGGTCGCCGGGCTCTTCGCGGGAGCCACGTGGGAGTCGAGCATCAACGGCGGCACGACCTGGACGGCCGGCGTTGGCGGCGCCTTCACACTGCCGGCCGGAACGTATGCCGCCGGTGCGGTCGCGGTTCGCCAACTGCTCAACGGTTTCTCCAGCAGTGCCGTGTCGAACTCGATCCAGTGGGTCGTGGATCAGACGTCGCCGGCCGCTCCGGTGCTCGCTCTGGGCACCGGTGTGGCGAACGTTGCCTCGGCGGCCGAAGCCACCCAGGCTACGGGCGTCGTCACTGTCACCAGCGAAGTGGGCGCCTCCATCGCCGTCACCTTCACTCGCGGTGCCAACTCCGTCACCAAGACCGTCACGGGAACCGGTGCCGCTCAGGCAGTCGTGCTCCTCGCAGGTGACCTCGTCACCCTCGGCGACGGCACGATCAATGTCTCGGCAATCGCAACCGACGTCGCGGGCAATGTCGGGCCGGCTGGAACCACCAGCTTCACGCTCGACACCGTCGCTCCGCTGGCTCCCTCGCTCGCACTCGGCACGGGTGTCGCTGCCGGCGCCACCGCCGCCGAGGCCACTCAGCTCACCGGAGTCGTCACGGTCTCCGGTGAACTCAGCGCCTCCATCGCCGTCACCTTCACACGCGGCGCCAACTCCGTCACCAAGACCGTCACCGGAACCGGCGCCGCCCAGGCCGTCGTGCTTGCCGCTGGCGATCTCGTCACGCTCGGCGACGGCACCATCAGCGTCTCCGCCATCGCCACCGACGTCGCTGGCAACGCCGGGCCGGCTGGTACGACGAGCTTCACGCTCGACACCGTTGCTCCAATCGCGCCCTCGCTCGCACTCGGCACCGGCGTCGCCAATGGTGCTACCGCCGCCGAGGCTACCCAGCCCACCGGCGTCGTCACCGTCAACGGGGAATCTGGCGCCTCCATCGCCGTCACCTTCACTCGCGGTGCCAGCTCCGTCACCAAGACCGTCACCGGTACCGGTGCAGCTCAGGCCGTCGTGCTCCTCGCTGGTGATCTCGTCACCCTTGGCAACGGCACCATCAACGTCTCGGGAGTTGCAACCGACGTCGCAGGCAACGTCGGACCGGCCGGAACGACCAGCTTCACGCTCGACTCTGTCGCTCCGCTGGCTCCTTCGCTCGCACTCGGCACCGGCGTCGCCAATGGCGCCACTGCCGCAGAGGCCACCCAGGCTACGGGCGTCGTCACCGTCTCCGGTGAATCTGGTGCCTCTATCGCCGTCACCTTCTCTCGTGGCGCCAACTCCGTCACCAAGACCGTCACCGGTACCGGTGCCGCTCAGGCCGTCGTCCTCGCCGCTGGTGACCTCACCACGCTTGGCAACGGCACGATCAGTGTCTCGGGCGTAGCAACCGACGTCGCCGGCAATGCCGGGCCGGCCGGAACGACCAGTTTCACACTCGACACCATCGCTCCGATCGCGCCTTCGCTCGCACTCGGCACCGGCGTCGCCAATGGTGCTACCGCCGCCGAAGCCACTCAGAACTCCGGCGTCGTCACCGTCAACGGGGAATCCGGCGCCTCTATCGCCGTCACCTTCACACGTGGTGCCAACTCCGTCACCAAGACCGTCACTGGAACCGGTGCCGCCCAGGCCGTTGTGCTCGCCGCGGGTGACCTCACCACGCTCGGCAACGGCACCATCAGTGTCTCGGGCGTAGCAACCGACGTCGCAGGCAATGTCGGGCCGGCCGGAACCACCAGCTTCACGCTCGACACCGTCGCGCCAATCGCGCCCTCGCTCGCACTCGGCACCGGCGTCGCCAATGGTGCTACCGCCGCCGAGGCTACCCAGCCCACCGGCGTCGTCACCGTCAACGGGGAATCTGGCGCCTCCATCGCCGTCACCTTCA
>JBIIOL010000390.1:0-3933 GCA_044336965.1 Pirellulales bacterium
ACACCGCGAGAAGCTGCTGATCGGTTGCCCCGGCAGCTTTCGCCGACGAGAGAGCCTGCTGAGGCGGCTTCACGTTCCCCTGTTTGCTTGCATCCCCTACACGGCTCATCCACGCCGTAACGATTGCCGACTTCGCTTTGGCAAGCCAGTCGGCAGAGGCGGGCCCTCGCTGCGCCTCAGCAAGATCTTGCGCTGCCGCGTCGAGCTTTCCGCCCCGAGCGTGCTCTCGAGCACGGGCCGCGTGGGCATCGCCCCGGGCTGCCTTTACAACTGCTGCTTCTCGGTCGCTCCGGTTGGCCTGATCCAGATCCGAAAAGGCTCCTTCGATGTCCGGCGGCGTAGCCCCGAGCTTTTCTCGGGCCCGTCCCACGAGAGCGGCAACGTTCTCCGAATCCAACTGCAACGCATCATTCCAGTTCCCCTTCTGCACGGCGGTTGCCAATGCGGCGGCCCGTGCCGACGACCGTATCCAGAGCCCAGCGCCCGTCAGCACGACGACCGTCGCGACCGCAGCCACCGCGACTCCCGTGCGTTTCAGGATCTTCCGCGTCCGCTTCTCTTGGGCCTGCGCTGCCTCGGCTTTCGATAGCAGTGCCGCGAACTCCTCGTCGACGATCCCGGCATCGGCGACCGCCGCGGCATAGATTCGGCTCGACTCGATGGCGGCGGCATAGCCACCGGCTTTCGCGGTCGCAAGCACCTCCATCGCCGCCTGCCGCATGAGGCCCAGCCGGCTTGCCCGGCCAAGGCATGCGGTTACGCGTTGCGTTCGCCGCGGTTCCGGGATTGCCGTGAGCAGCTTTCTTGCCTCGTCGAATTGACAGGCCTGGACGAACTGCTCGGCTTGTTGCAGTCGCGATGCGACATCGGACGCATACTTTTCCTCCCGCTCGACCAGCGATTGCCGCAGCTTTCCGATATCCGCGTCAGCCGGCTTGAGTTCCAGATATTGCTCGACTGTGCCCAACAACCCGTCGAGCTGCTTGGCCGACACGGCCTCCTTGATCCTTGTCGCGAGACCCTTCACCTTTCTGATGAGGCCCTCGGCCTGCTCCCGCAGCGCGACCACTTCGGGCGTGATCATTGCCGGAGCTACACCCGAAACGGCGACCAACGCGGCCTCGTAGTTCTGCGAGTCGAGGCTCGCTCTGGCCAGTCCGAGCGCTTTGTCGCGAGCACCGGCCTGCTTCTGCTGCCGTTCGTGCAGCTGCAAGCGGAGTTTTTGCAGATCCTCCCGGTCGGGCCGCAGCGTGAGCAGGTTCTCGACTTCCGGCAGAAGCTGATCCAGTTGCTTCGTGGCCAGCCGCTCCTTGATACGGGCTTCGAGCCTGCTGGATTCCCGTTGCGTCTTCTTGATGCGGTCGAGCATCGCTACCGCCGACTCCCGCATGCCAGGCAACACGCCTGCCCGCAGCGAGTCGGGTACCATCTCCAGGGCAAAAATCGCCGACAGATAGTCGTACTCGGCCACATGCTTGCCCGCCTCGGTCATAGCATCCACGGCGTGACGCGTCTGCTCGGCCCGGGATTTCTCGATCTGTTCGAGGAACGATCTTCCCCAGCCCGCAAGATGCTTGAGCTTTGGATGGGCCTCGTCACGGAGCTGCGTTGCGATTCTCAGCGCTCGGTCAAACTCGAAGTCACCGAGGAGTCCCTCGGCCTCCGCCTGGCGGGCCGCCATCGCCCGCCGTCGCTCATCGACCAGCGGTGCCTGCTTCCCGCCGCACGCCCCGCAGATCTGTTCCCACATCGGCATCGGCTTGTCACACGACAGGCACGGAGCGTCGAGCGACTCGCCACATCCCCGGCAGAACCTCCGGCTCGAGTCGTTCTGCACCCCGCAGGCCGGGCATTTACCCTCGAGCACGTCGGGCCCCGCCGCCGAAGGTGCCCTCGAAAGCAGGCTGGTCTTGAGGGCACTCCGAAGTTCACGGGCCGTCTGGTATCGCGCGTCCTTGCGATCTTCGAGTGCCTTGCCGAGAACATCCTGGATTGACTCGGGAACGTCCTTGAACCGGATGATCTTGGGACTTCGGCCCGTCACCATCTGGTAGACGGTGGCGGCGAGGCTCCACAGATCACTGCGAGCGTCCACTTCGCTCGCATCCCGCCGCTGCTCAGGAGGCATGAAGTCGGGAGTGCCCAAGACGGCGCCTGTCATCGTCTGGTCGTGATCGCTGGCCGTGGCCTTGGCCAAGCCGAAGTCCGTGAGTTTAGGGATGCCGTCCTGAGAGAGCAGGACGTTCGCCGGCTTGATGTCGCGGTGGATGATCCCGAGGTCGTGGGCCTTCGCGAGACCGTCACAGAGCTGGCAGGCGAGGTCGACCACGTCCTCGAGCGGTATTGCTCCATCCCGGCAGCGGTCGAGAAGGCTCCCGCCGTCGACGAACTCCATGACCAGAAACGGCCCGTCCTTGGCACGGCCGTAGTCGTAGATCTGGACGATATTCGGATGGTTCAGGGCGGCAATCGCCTTGGCCTCCGTCAGAAACCGCTGTACGGCCATCCGGTTACCGGCCGCCTCGCCGAGGATCCGCTTGATCGCCACCTTGCGGTCGAGCCTCGTGTCGGTCGCCAGGAGCACCGCCCCCATGCCGCCTTGACCGAGCGTACCCTCGATCTTGTAGCGGGCCTCGAGATCGACGACCTCTATGTCGTCGATGATCGTGTTCTGGCCGGAGAGGCCGTCGCCGACCGTCCGCTCGTCGCCAAGGCTTACGTCGGCACGCTGGCGTTTTGCGCGCCCCGCGAAGGTGGCGTCGTCGCCAAGACTTTGTTCAGATGCGTCTGTCATGGGGCGTTTCAAACGAGGCTCTGTCATCGGCACGGCATATTCGGCAGGCGACCGCCGACCGGCGTTCGTCGACCACAGAATACCCCTTCCGGGGAGTCTTTCCACGCCTAAACTGACATTCCGGTCGGAAATCTTGGGACTGACCACGGTTGTCCCGATCGCCGGCTATGTCTCGTTAGTGGCACGTTCGTTGAGAGCGCCAACGACCGGTACCACCGTCGGTGCGTGACGAACGTCCACCGGACGCCTTGCAGCACGTTGACGAGGTGGGAACGTGAGAAGTCTATAGGAGCACTTCCGTAGCCTTGGTGATGATTGGCGCGTTCGTGACGGGCCTTGCCGACAACCAGATATGTTTTCTGTTCTCCCCTTTTCGCGACTCGTCTCCTTGAGCCGATGGGATGCATCTGATCGTCAACGGCAAGGCACTTTTGGCTACTTCTAGGGATAGCCCGGTCAATGGCACCTCCGCACCGGTCTTCCGGCTGATGAGCGACTCGTGAGCCTCGGGAGGAGCGGCCCGGGCGTCCAGAGCGGGTTTCTCGAAACGCCTCGCACCCGCTTCGGTGGCGTTTTTCTGGCGTCTGCGCAGACCGCGTCCCAGTCGGCCGTTCCCCGGGGCTTCGACGCCTCGCGTCCGACGCCGGTCAGAGGCTGTGGATGTCGATCACGGGCAGCTCGTCTATCCGTCCCTGAAAGATTGCCCGGTCGTCATGGACCTGCACGAGCTCTCGCCAGTCGATCGGCGGGCCGCGGGCGGGAGAGACGGGCGGTGGTTCGAGCGGTTCGCCGAGGTGTGTCAGGATCTTCCGGATCGGGCCCGGATCGGTGATGAATGCGATCAGCCGGATGTCGCCGCCACACCGCGGGCACTCGAGTGGAAACTCCTCCCCCACCCGGGCCATCAGCTTGGCCCAGGCAATCCGAGACGTGTCGTGCGAGCGGGGCTTGTGATTCGGATTCGCGTCGCAGCATCCTTCCGTGGCATGACCGTCGACCCCATGCCCGCCGGTCGCGGCCTCTTGCCGCTTGCCGACATTCCCTTTTGTCATGTGCCGTCACGGCCCGCCTGAGCTTGTGATTCGGTGCAAAGACGCCGTGATACCGATGCCGGTGCTTGCGCGGCGGCGGTACGAGAT
>JBIIOL010000391.1:0-3931 GCA_044336965.1 Pirellulales bacterium
CTCCGGAGCACGTTGAGGCATTCCTCGTCGTGGAATCCGTTCAAAAAGAAAAACCACGCCGTGTGCTCGGCGACCCCCGACGCGTCAGGGGTTTCCCTGAGCGCCTGTCGAAAGAGATCGCGGGCCTCGTAGATCCGCAGCTCCTTCTCAGCCTTCTCGCCACGGGAATACGCGGTATCTGCCGCCGGTGACGGCTTGGGGGCCGGGAGTTCTTCCGGCTGGGCTGAAGCCAGTTTCTTCGGCTGGCCCTCCGCCGGTTTCTCGGGTGGCGCAGCGGCCATTTTTTCTGGCGGGGCAGCGGCTGGTTTCTGCTTGGCGGCTGCGGCCAGCTCGGCTCGCTTTGCTTCCAGGCCTGCCCGCTCGCGGAGGATCCGCGGATCTTCGGGCCGGACCTTTTCGGCTGCGGCCAGGAACGCCTCTGCCTGCTCGACATTCCCCCGGCCCGTGGCCACCTGGCTGCTTTCCAGGAGCAGGGTGGGGTTGTCGGGATACTGTTCGAGGAGTTTTCCGTAGGCGGCATCCGCCTGCGGAAGTTGCTGCGCCCAGACGTGGGCCCGCGCCAGCCGGAGCGAGAGCGGGCCGTTCGTGGGATCGGCGGCCTGCGCTTTTTCGAGGAGGGGAATGCCCTTCTCGAAATCACCGGCATCGACCAGAGCCCCGCCCAGTTGCTCGTCGCTGCCCTCGGCCGCCCGCTCGATCATGAGATCGTGAAACGCCCTCGTCGCTTCCTGTTCCTCATCGTCAGCCGGCCCCCGCTGGCCGAGTTTCCGCTCGATGAAGCGGGCGGCTCGTTCCATCGCCGCGGGCTCCTGCGACAGCGGCGCCGCCCGCCGCAACAGATCGCGACACTCCTCGTCGTGAAATCCGTTGAGAAACAGAAACCAGGCCGTGTGCTCGGCGACTCCGGGCGCATCGGGAGTCTCCAGCATCGCCTGGCGGAAGAGATCGCGGGCTTCGTCGATGCGCAATTCGTTTTCGGCCTGTCGCCCGCGTTCGAAGGTCGCGGCCGCCTCCGCCGCCGTGTCGCTGAACGCGAACCACAGCATGCCCAGGCAGAGGATGGCGATCAGGCTGCGCGTCATGCGTGTGCCTTTTTCGGCGTGCGTGGCGGAAGGATGTCCGCGGGGGGCATGGGCATGCCGAGGAGTTCACCCTGAAAGAAATCGACACCGTCCTCGGCGAGCCGCTGCATCTGCTCGATCGTCCGCGTCCATTCGGCGACGGTGCGGATGCCGCGGGCACGGCAGAGGTTGACCACCATGCGGACGAAATTCCGCTGCAGCGGATCGTCGGCGACATAACTGGTGACGAGTTCGTCGAGCTTCACCATGGCGATTGGGAAGTCGGTCAGGTGCCGCAGGGAACAGACTCCGCTGCCAAAGTCGTCGAGCGCGACCGCGATGCCGGCATCTTCCAATCGCTGCAGTCGCGGTCTGGCAATATCTTCCGGCAGCGTCAGGCAGACCGGGGAAATCTCGATGATGATCCGACTGGGATCGACCTGCGAGTCGTGCACCATGGCGATCGCCGCATCCGGGAACGATTCGGTCGCAAAGGTCTCGCGGGTCATATTCACCGACAGCCGCAACTCTGGATGGGCCGTCAGCATTTCCAGAGACCGCAGCAGCACCATCCGGTCGAAGCGTTCCAGCAGTCCGGCCAGCTGGCCAGCGGTGAAGAAGTCGGGGCGGGTGATCTTCGGTTTCGGAGCGGTGCCGAATCGCGCCAGGGCCTCGTGAAACTCCGGCTTGCCGTCTGTGCCGCGGACCACGGGCTGCAGCCAGAGCTCCCAGGAGTCGAGGTCCATGTTTGCCTCGAGGTCGCCGACCCTCAGATGGAACAGCGTGTCTGGTCCGGCGATGACCACGCGATTGCCGCCGGCAGTGTGGGCCTCGCGAACGGCGGTTTCCGCGAGCCGCACCGCGAGGTCGTGATCGCCATCGGTCACATCGGCGATGCCGATCGACATGCCGAACCGTAGCTCGTTGAACACCCCCTCGCCCCCGATGCGATTCACCAAATGGATCAATCGCTGGGCCCGCGCCCTGAGCTGTTCTGCGGCCGTGTCGGTGATGAGGCAGAGGAAAGCCCCGCCTGTCAGTCGGCTGGGCTGTGATGGCCAGGGGAACACCCGGGTGATCGCCGATGCTACGCGATCGAAGACCTCGTCCACCTGTTGGAAATTCATCGTGGTGGCGATCGACTCAAAGGCGTCGAGCTTGGCGAAGAGCACGCACGCCGGCCCTGCCGACGCACCCCGCTGCTCCATCTGCCGCCACAGTTCCCACCGGTCGATCAGTCCGGTGAGAGGATCGCGCGTGCCGCGACGTCGGCCGACGATCGGTGCGCAGTCGATGAGCGGCTGCAGGATCAGGTCGACCCGGCCAGCCCCACCGAATCGCAGGCCCGCATGCATGGGGTGGGATGCACCGGCGTCGTCGAGGACACGCACCGGAAAGAACGACACCGCCCCTTCCGTGGCCAGTTCCAGATAGCGGGTGAAGAGGCCTCGATCTTCCGGCTGCAAGAGCTTCAGAAGAGACTCGCCGGCCTTGGGATACGGGCCGGGAAAAAACCAGATGCCACGCAGATCGAACGCCCCGCCGACGATGCCCGAGCGATCGAGTTCGATCCGCATCGGCCCAAGGCGGCGCTCCGGTGTCTGGAACGTGCGGATCGTCCGGCTCAAGAGTTCGGCCACCTGCCAGCAGATTTCCGAAATGGGCTGGTCGGTGGAATGCTCTTCGAACACCACGCCAGCCGGTCTGGTCGCTGCCGCGAGTGCCGCCGGCGAACGGGTGTAGAGCAGGATCGGCACCCCCGGGAAAATCATCGTCGCCGCGGCGATTCGGCCGGCGACATCCTGAGGGGCTACCAGGACCACCAGCAGTGGTGGTCGGCTGGTGGCTGCCCGCTCCGCCTCGACAAGCCCGCGGATTTCAGAGACTTCGACGGGGTGGGCAGCGAGCGCCGCGACCAGGTCGGTCCCGAGCCCCGGGCCGGTGGTCCAGACGACGACATGGGGAAGCGCAAGTTCCATCTGGAGATACCGCCTGCACGAAGGCTGAGGATCGCTGATGACGAGAAAGCGTTTGGAACTCTACGGAGGTCCGAACGACGCCGAAACACCAAATCCTACTTGAGGGGGGGTCGCCAGCCCGGTCCTAGGGTGCCAAGTGTCCCGCACTCTGAGTCCGTTGTGGCCCTGTGTGGCATGCGGGGGCTCCACGCGATTTGGGCGGGACACGCCGTCGCCCCTGCGATTCCGTTGGTGTTGTGGATCGCGGCAGCGGTTTGACGGATCGCCGTCGTTTCCCTCGGGCAGCCGGTGGGCCTAGGGTTCGCCATGCTCACGTCGCACCTATCTCTGGCGACGATCACGTCTCAGGCCTGGGTTCGCTGGTGGCCACTCGCGGCGATCGTGGCCACGGCCTTGGGGCTCGTGGGGTATCTGGGGTACCGCTATGCGTTTTTCTGGCGACGGTGGCGACAAACCTCGGCCGCTTTGGTTGCCGCACAGCGGCGTCTCAATGCCACACTGGAAATACTCTTCGATCCCTATGTGATCGTGGAGCCGGTGCGAGAGGCCGGTGGACACGTCGTGGATTTTATCTATACCGAAGCAAACCCAGCGGCGCGTGCCTGGATCGGTGTGGACCGCGATCATCTGCTCGGTCGGCGGATGCTCGAGGTCTATCCAGCCGTTGAGTCCACTGGCCTGCTCAAGATCTTTATCGACACGGCGGAGCATGGACTGCCCGCCACGGTTGAGGCGTTTCCGTTTCCTCACGGCAAGGAAGGGATGCGTTGGTTGGACATTCGTGCCGTGAGGGTCGAAAATCAGGTCGGTTTGGCCTGGCGCGACGTGACCGAGCGACACGAGGCGGACGCAAAACGATTGGCCTCCGAGGAGCAGTTCCGACTCCTCGCG
>JBIIOL010000393.1:0-3917 GCA_044336965.1 Pirellulales bacterium
GGCTGCCCCAAATACTCGTCGCTTTCCGGCCATCGTCCTGCTCCTGATAGGGTGCCTCCCACCCGGGAAGCTCCACCTTATCAGGGCGCCCGAAATCCGGGGTCCACCTCAGTATTGCCGCTGATAAAACGGATTGGCAACGCACCCGACCTGAGCTTTGTGGGCTTCACGCGGAATGGGCTTACGGCGTTCCTGCTGTTTGCTGCAGGCATCTACGTAGCACGTAAGAGTGTCCGCTCAGACGGCTTGGCAACGGACCGCTGGGGCCTCCGGTGGGTGGCTCTCGCCTGCCTGCTCTTCGGAGCAGGGGTCTCCGCATGCGTCACGGGACACTTCCCAGGGCTTTATCCGCGTCTTGTCTTGGGTCTGTTTTGTGCAGCCTTCGCAACAGTCTTGTGGGCCATGATTGCGACTCACTCCAGTACCAAGGACAATTCAGGGTGCGTGATGCTCTTGTTTTGGTTTGGTGCCATCGCCACGACGCTCGGTTGTGTCCTGCAAATCTTCGACGCGATGGTTTTTCTGCAAATCATTCCTCAGCGCGCGTGGCCCTGACCGGGTTGGATTTCCCGTGCCAGGCGATACGAGGGTTTAGGAACAGGGGCCAGCATGTGCGGCTGGAGCCGGGGCGAACTATACTCCGCTGAGACTGTCGCCCCCCCTTTTCCGGAGCCCCCCATGACCGCCGACCATGCTGCGAAGAAAACCCCTGCGAAAAAGACCGCAGCCAAATCCCTGAAAAAGCCAGCAAGCAAGAAGCCGGCCGAAGAGATCACGAGCAAGGCAGACCTGATACGGAAGGTAGCTGGAATCATCAAGGCGAAGGGCGAAAAGCCCCGGCCTACCGAGATCGTAGAGATCCTCGCGCAAGAGGGCGTCACCGTTGCTGCGGCGCAGGTTTCAATGACCCTCAAGGCAGCCGGCTATCGCCCGCTTCGGAAGCGTCGGAAGGGCAAGAAGACTGCCGGTGCCGTGAAGAAGACTGCCGGTGCCGTGAAGAAGACTGCTGGTGCCGGCCGGAAGAATCAGATCTCCATCGATGACCTGCTCGCGGCGAAGAGCGTGGCGGGCGCGTTCGGCGGCACGGACAAGGCGATCGCGGCTCTGCAGGCTCTCAAGCAGTTCGAGAACTGAGCGAGCCGACTGCCTCCTCACCGTTCACGGCATCGCTGTAGGTATGATTTTCACCCAATCCACCTCCAGCCTGAACGGCCCTGGTTTCTTGTCGCTGAGCATGAAGCCGAGGCTGTTGATCTGGTCCGGCTCGACTGGCCCCATCCCTTGAACTCGATTGCCGAACGACGTGGGGATGAACTCGACCAGCGGCACCGACACCTCCGTCCACTCGTCCTTCGTGGTCGGCAGCGGAGCTCTGTACGAAAAGGCCATCCGGCGGCTCTTTGTGTAGATGTTCAGGACATATGCCCGCCCGTCGCCTTTCACTCTGACCACGATGGTGTCCCCGGTGTTGATCTCGAGGTCGGTGGGCCTGGTTCGGACCGACGCAAAGCCGCCATTGTTTTCCAGCGACAAACGCCCTGAGAATTCCATGGTCTTGTCGGGCGTGATCTTGAACCGGCCATCAGACACGCCGCCCATCACGCCGTCATTGACGGCCTGCCACTTCTGGGCGGCATCAGGGCCGACGAAGTCCAAGAGGGGATGAAGGGGTTTTTCGGCGACGGCCTGCATGAGGAATACCGCCAGCAGGAGTGGGAGCGTCGTAAACATGGCGTGTCCTCGGGGAAGAATCTCGGCCGCTTTGTGAGCCAGCTATGATTCTCCCCATCTGGCCCCGAACTGACGAGTTGAAAAGACGAGTGCCCCATCTGCGTCCGATACAGGCTCAACTTCCGGGCGGAATAGTGCGAACCTGATGGAAGACACAGCACGGCTCATCCTGTTCACGCTTGTCTGGACGGCCGTCTGGGTCGCTCCGCTGCCCCGACTTGGCAGGTGGGCAGAACTCCTCGCGGGGCTTTTCCCGTTCACGGCGTTTGGGCTGCGGGTCTTCGCCGGGTTCTTCGTGGGCGTGCCAGATGAGGATCCAGTGCGTTCGGCGGTAAGCCCGTTGCTCGACTGGATCAACGGCAGGGCAGGGTTCCCGCCATACGGCTGGGTGTTGGATGCCACGATTGCACTCGGGCTCGTGTGGCTTGCCTCGGCGTTCGATATCCCTCGCCGGGCCCGAATCGCCACGGCCTGGATCATGCCTGCGGTCGCCGTGCTGGCCTTGGTGAGCGTCAGGGTTTATGGGCTGCCGATCGAGCGTTTCTTGGCGGTGAGCATCCCGGGACCGTTTCTTGGCTTGGCGGCGGGCAGCGTCATCGCAGCGGCTACACGCTGGACGCCGTCGCCTATTCCTGAGGATCTCCGCAGGCGAGCGGCGGTCTTGGCGATCCTTACGGTGCCGGCGTTGGTGGTCGTCGGCACTGGAGCGCTACGGCTCATCTCAGGCCTTCCGCAAGAGCACGCGTCGCAATCGGAGTCGATCGTGGCTCTGGTGTCCGGTGCCAGTGCGGGGCTCGTCGGCTGGGCCTGGGGCGGCTTCGAGCGTCCACGGAGCCGATTCCTCTTCGCGATGGCCGTCGGCGTTGCAACAGGAGCAGTCGTGGCACTCTACGCATGACGAGTCTGCCGCGGGAGAGGTGGCGTGCCTGGCCCAGACCAACTGGCCTGCCTTGGAAATCTCGATCCAGTCGATCGGTTTTGGCTCCGGCGTCTACGTGGGCAGGCCCCCCGGCCTGAACTGGCTTGCTGTGGTAGGCTTTGCCCAGGCGGATCCCACTCGAGAGAAAACACGATGAACCGAAGGTCCGCCTGTCTTTGTTGCTTGGCCCTCCTGAAGACGACGCTTGTGTCGTCATTCGCTCTGGCAGCCCAAACGGTCTCGAGAATCGCCGGGCCCCGCTGGAACGTGAACGGCGACTGGGCTCCCACCATGGAGGAGATTCAACGCCACTTGCGTGACGCTCATGGCATCGATCCAAGCGGCCGTGACATGGAAGACCTGCTCACACTGCACGACAATGACCACAATCGCAGGGGCGTTGCCGGCACCACCCACGGCCACAAGAAGAGCACCAAGAGCCCCACGAAGGGCTACGCAAGGCACTGAGCGGATGCATCACGCCCCGCCAGGACGCTCGCTGAAGGTCCGCGGAAGTGTCGCAGCCGAACGATACCTCCTGTGGTGCTCCCGGTGATTTGCGATTCTCGCGTGCGCAGGATTGGCATGAATCGTTCCTTCCCCCTGTTCACACTCGGAAGGCAGCCCTGGCCACTCGAACCACATTTTCGCAGGCTGAACTGCTAAGCGACTGTCATGAGCTACAGTGACCGCAGCATGATCGCCAGACCGTTGAGAAAGAATGCGGCGTCGTGTTTGTCGTACACGCGCTCCGGATCGTGGACGGCATTGTTCCGGGGCAACCTCAACGCGAGCCCGGCCGATGCCACCGCCTCCAGTTCTTCGTCTTGCTTCTCCTTGGCCCGTTGAAGCAGCGCATACAACATCTTCCCCAAATCAACTCCACGAAATTCAACGAGATGCTTGGCTGCCAAAGCACGAACAATCGCTTCCAGTGTTGGCTGGACGGCATTGATGACAACGTACGGCGGAAACCCATTTTTTAACAGCGACAATCCATCGCGCACTGCAGATCGGGCATTGTCGGCGAGTTTTGCCCAGCCCTCCATCGAGGATGGTTCGAGCCCCTGCATGTCTCCATCAAGGAGCAGTTCCTTGAGTCGTAATTCGCCAAAGGCCAGTGGTACGGCGCCCCGGAGTACTGCCGGGTACTCCACGAGTGCCTGCCGGTGTTTCTGCTGTTGGATGAGCCAGACTCCCTGGCTGACGCCTGGTGCGCGACTGGTCTCGCCCACCAGAGCCGATGCACGCGAGATACAGTCGTCAA
>JBIIOL010000392.1:0-3917 GCA_044336965.1 Pirellulales bacterium
AAGGCCCTCGCCTTTCCCTGCGATGCGTCGGCGTAGTCCGAGTCTGATGGGGGCTCGATGGTCGCGAAACGAAACTGTGGGGTTTCGTCCCCCCGCTCGATGCGGACCGACACCTGCCGCCCGCCCGGCTCGATCGCCAGCATCTCGCCCTGCCGCAGATTGGTACTCGCCGGCGAGCCCGCCAGATGCACGAGCACCTCCCCCGAAATCACATCGACCCTGCAGTGGCCGTCTGCGGTGGCCTCAGCGTTGAACTCCGTACCCAGATCGACGAACCGGGCGGTCCGCGTATGGATGGTGAACCCCTTCGATTCCGGCGTGGACGCCGTGACCTGCACCTGCCCAACCGTCAATCGGCCCGCGCGGCTCGACTGCGCCTCGAAGATCGCCGGGCCGGAGATCGACACCGACGCCCCGGTCACGAATTCTATCCGCGCCGTACCGCCGGAGAGTTCCAGCTGCTGTCCCGCAACAATTGGATCGCCCGATCGATGGTGTGCATCCGGCGCTACCCAGCTCACGCCGTCGAGTGCGTCGAAGCGGGCAATGACTGGTGAAGGTGCTGTCGCCGGTTTCACGGCCGTCGTGAGGCCGGTGAATCCAAACACGACAAGCGAGAGCAGGCCGGCCACCACCACTCCAGCAAACGCCAGAGCGTATGACGACCAGGCGGCACGCCCAGCCATCTCGTCGCGGAGCGGGGAATCGCAAGTTTGTCCACCCGGAGGTTCACGATCGGGCGGGAGGTCGGTCGGCAGACAGGCAGCGGCGTGTGCCAGGTGGGCATGCAACGCCGTCTGCCAGAGGTATTCATCGCGGGCCGCCGCGTCCTGCCGAAGCAGTTCGATAAGATCGGCCAGCGTCTCCTCTGCAATCGTGCCGTGGCAGGCTGAAGCCACGGCGTCGTCGAACTCCGCGGAAGGGAAGATCATGTGGCCATCTCCTCCCGAACAGCCTGCTCGATGCACTTCTGCAACGCGTGTCGAGTGCGTTGGAGTGCCTTGTAGATCGCCTCGGCCGAGCGGCGGGTCTCTGCCGCCAGCCTGTCGATGCCAATCTCGCGGGAGTAATAGCCATCGACCAACTGCCTCTGCGGAGCGGGAAGCTTTTCGAGGCAGCCCTGGAGATGGCGAAGGCGGTGGTCGATGTCGGTGTCGAGTTCCATGCGTCGGCTGACAAGTTGGTTGGCAAGATCGTCGCGGAGAATCGACCGCCACCGGCTCTGGCGGGCCAACCACTGCTTGCTGATGTTCAGCGCAAAGCGGCACGCCCAGGGGGTGAACGGCCGCGATGCGTCGTACTGGTCGAACTTCTCCCACAGCGCCACGGCAGTGTCCTGAACGATCTCCCGGGCGTCGTCCACGTTGGGGGCCACGGCGGCGACATAGCGGAGCAGCTCCCGCTCGCTCGCCAGAAACAGCCGTAGGAATCGCTCCTGGGAGCGATCGTCGCGGCGTGGTGAATCTCCTGCCATAGGGCCTCCTTAAAGACTTCCGCCGCGGCGACGGATTTGGACAGACTGGCGGCGGCCGCGGATGAAAAGGGCCCTGTTTCCTAACAGAAAAACAGCCCAAACGGGACTCGTGTCCAATTCTTCCGACTTGTTGGAAGTGAATGGTAGGGTTGCTTTTGCAGACTGGTCACGGGAAGGGGTTTTCGTTTCTTCCGATGCCGCTGGACAGCGTGAGTGCCTGTTCGGAAATGCCCGCTCGGGAGCAGGAAAAAGCAGTGGAGGAGCGAAAGATGAAACGCATGGCCACCCGGTCGTTCGGCAGGACTCCGCTCGCGTTTACGTTGGTCGAGCTCCTGGTCGTCATCGCCATCATCGGCACGCTCGTCGGCCTGCTCTTGCCGGCGGTTCAGGCGGCCCGCGAGTCCGCCAGACGCAGCAGTTGCCAGAACAATCTCAAGCAGATGGCACTTGGAGTCCTCAATTTCGAGAGTGCGTACCGACGCTTTCCACGGAACGGCAAAGAGGAAGCGTTGCAACGCGCTTGGACGTACACGTCGGGCGGAACGGTCAAGTATGACGGCGCTGCCCGCGACTACAGCTACATGTTCGCGATTCTGCCCTTTGTGGAGGAACAGGCCCGTTACGATCGTGCCCGGACGAGCGCGCTGGCAGCCGCGTCTACGGGCGGCACCCAGGCATCGTCAAATTCACAGATGTCAGCGATCGTGCCGGCGTTTCGGTGCCCCTCTGATGCCGCATCGGCCGTCATGAGACTTCGATCAACCCGGGGTGGCCCTTTCAATTACTACTGCAACGCAGGAGATACTTTCTACGACAAGTGGGCCGCTACGACGCGGGCGCCATTTGGCTGGTACGGGGACGGCGGTACCGGAACGGATCGCAGGACCAAGGATGTGCTCGACGGCACCGCAAATACGATCATGCTGGCCGAATCCTGTTCTGCGATGTCGGTGGACGGCTCGGCGGGCGTCGCCCGTGTTACGACGTGGAAGGGAACCGTGCGGTCGGCCGTGACCAGTTGGGGTGGAACAACCAAGGCGCCGCAGGACTGCCTGCAGTACACGGATCTCAGCATCTCTGGGCTCTGGTGCAATTCGGACGGCGGTCCCGGGGCGAACTGGCTGCATAGAGAGAACGCGTATTTTTTCACGGTGATGCCGCCGAACTCGCCAACGTGCAGTTCGACCAACGACGCCAACATCCGATGGTGCGGGGGTGGTGGCTACGTGACTGCGAGCAGTTTCCACGATGGCGGCACGATGTTCGCCATGTGCGATGCCGCGGTCCGGTTCATCGGCGACTCGATCGATGCCGGGCTGCCGACGCAAACGGTCAGAGGCTCCACCTACACCGGAAAGTCGGTGCACGGGGTCTACGGGGGGCTCGGATCGATGAAGGGCGGTGAGTCGCTTGGGGACTGGGGGCAGTGACATTGCAGACGGAACTGGCTTGCCACATGCACTTTTCCTGTCAGAAACGGCGACACTCCTTCCCGACCACGACACCTTATGCCGTCGGCTGGCTGGCATGTGGTGCCTTGATCATCATTGCCGCCGTCGGCTGCGGCAAACAGACGGGCCCGCAGGTGCAGTTCGTGAAAGGCATCGTCACGCTCGACGGGCAACCACTCGAGGGAGCGGCCGTCGCGCTCACACCCACAGCGGGAAGCACGGGTCTGCCGGCCTACGGACTCACCACGGCCGGAGGGGAGTTCGTCCTCACATCTTCCCGAGGCGGGGCCGTCCGCGCGGGCGCCGTGGTGGGTGACTATTTCGTGACAGTGAAGAAGATGCAAGTCGTGAGTGAAGCCGACATCGGGGTTCTGATCACTCGGCAAGATTACGAGAGGCAGAAGCAGGAGAACGCGGGGCTCCTGGGATTCCAGCCCGAGGCACCGGTCGTGCCGAAGGCCTACGGGACGGCCGAGACATCAGGCCTGCGAGTGACCGTCAAGCAAGGCCGCAACACCGGGCCGGAGTTTTCTTTCGACCTGCGGCCCGACTTCAAGGGCGAGTAAGGCCGCAGCAGCGGCGTGAGGAAAGCGCCGCAAGTCACGGGCGAAACGCCCGATCAGCGTCATCTGGAAGGGCCGGCTCGTCAATCCGGTTGCTGATCCAGCAGCCATCGCCAGACCGGGATCATCACGGGGCCGTTCGGAGCGAACGTGGCCGCAATGTTCCCGCGGCGCTCATAAAAAAGGTTCGTCGTGAGGCGCTGAACGGTCTTACCTGAACATGGAAGCCAGATGACCCGCCTCTGAAAACCGCGATCTACAGAAGAGATGTTGCTTTATCGAGAGAAGCCATGCCAGCGCAATGAGAATGATGAGGGTCCAGATGCTCATGTGCGTGCGACGAGGCCGAACGCGGGCGATCAGCGGCTCGCGACCTTGGACGAACAACACCTCTGGATTCTATTGCGAGTCCGCTGCATCGCTTTGTTC
>JBIIOL010000394.1:0-3915 GCA_044336965.1 Pirellulales bacterium
CCTGCTCTCGCTGGCGGCATTCGCCGGCGCCGTCGCACGGCAGTGGAATGTCCGCTGGCTGGCGGCCAGCGTTCTGGCGTCGGCGGCTGCCATGCTCTCCAAGGAGACCGCGGTGGTGCTCCCGCTGCTGATCGCGAGCTACGACTGGCTCTTCTGCGGCGATCAACCAGCCCCGCAGGGCCGCCGCGTGCGGTATTTCGCGGCGTTGTGCTCGACCTGGCTGTTCCTCGGCGTACAGATGCTCGCGCAGGCCGGCCTCTACCATCACACCGGCGTTTTCGCCGTGTCGCCGCTGGCCTACTTCCTCACGCAGCCGCGGGTGATCCTCCATTATCTGCGGCTCGCGTTCTGGCCGACCGGGCTCTGCTTCGACCTCAACTTCGCGGTGCTCAAAAACTGGTCCGACATCCTGCCGGCGTTCATGTACCTGACCGTGTTCGGTCTGTCGGTGGTTTATGGCCTGGTGCGGCGACGCCCTTGGGCGTGGCTGGGGGTCGTGTTCCTACTCGCCCTCGCGCCGTCATCGAGCTTCCTGCCTCTGGCGGCAATCGCCGAGGAATACCGAATGTACCTCGCGCTGACAGCCGTCATGGCGGCGGTTGTGCTGGGCATCTACGCGGCGATCCAGAAATGGACGCCACCCGGAACCCGCCGCGCCGCGATCTTCCGCGTTACTGCTGGTCTGGCCTTCGCCGCGGTCGGTGTGCTGATCGTCCTCACGCAGGCCCGCAACCGCATCTACGCGACGCCGGGAGGCATCTGGCTCGACGTCATCGAGCAGGGCACGGGTGGCACCCGGGCCCTCTGGAATCTCGCGGTGGACTGCGACATCCATCATGGATTCGACACGGCGATCAAGTATGCAGACGAGGTGGTCAGACTGAACCATGATCTTCCGGTCTACGAGCACATCGTCTTCCGTCGGCTCCGCGAGGGCGATATGGCCACAGCGGAACGGTATCTTCGGCACGCGGTTGCCACTCAGGCGGACCAGATCGCAAACGGTCAAGAGGTCGCCGTGCGAAGCGCAGCGTATCTCCCGATGGTCCTCAACATGGCAGGCAAAAACGAGGAAGCCGAGTCTCTGGCCGCCACCTACCTCGACCGCGTGCGATCCACACTGGGGGACGACCATCTGTGGACCAGCGAGTTGATGGCAATCCATGCCGGTGGCCTGCTCCGAGCCGGTGACGGCGCAGCCGCGGAGAAACTGGCCCGAGCGGCTTTCGACGCCCAGTTGCGATCCCGCGAGAAGGGCGAGCGAAAGGCCGGCATCGCGGGCTCGTGCCTGGCGAAGATCCTGCGGCAGCAGGGCAAGGAAGCCGAAGCCGAGGAGATCGATCGCCGAAGCCAACAGGCCATGCAGTAGCGATTGAGAAACACCCGGTGGTTGGGCCACGGGTTATCCCTGCGATCGCGTCGGAAGCGATACCGAACTCACCCCAGCAGGTTGTACTTCAGAATGCAGCGGATCGCCGAAAAACCGTCCTTCCAGCCGATCTTCTTCCCTTCGGCATAGGTCCGACCGGAATAGCTCACCGACACCTCGTAGATGCGGCATCCCAACCGGGCCACCTTCGCGGTGATCTCCGGCTCGAATCCGAACCGATTCTCGGTGAGCGTGATCCGCCGCAGCACGTCGGTCCGAAACGCCTTGTAGCAGCACTCCATGTCGGAGAGGTTCACATTGGAGAGCATGTTGCTCAGTGTCGTGAGCATCCAGTTGCCGACGGAGTGCCAGTAATAGAGCACGCGATGCGTCTGTCCGAGAAAGCGGGTGCCGAAGACCACGTCGGCCCGGCCGTCGAGCAGAGGGGTGAGGAGTTGGGGATACTCCCGGGGGTCATATTCGAGATCGGCATCCTGCACGATCACGATGTCGCCGGTGGCGGCGGCGAAGCCTGTCCGCAACGCGGCCCCCTTGCCGGCATTCCTCTCATGCAGGCAGAGCGTGAAGTCGGGCCGCGAGGCGACATGCTCGGAGAGCCACTCCCGTGTGCCATCCGTCGAGCAGTCGTCCACGATGACGATCTCCATCGCCAGCCCGTCAGGCAGCGGTGCGGCCCTGACCCGCTCGATGATCTGCGGGAGCAGCGTGCGTTCGTTGTAGACCGGGATGACGACACTCAGTTTCACCGGCGGAGCTCCACGGGCTGCAGTCACGAACCAGGACTGTCGACGCGGTGCGTATCGTACAACGCCACTCTGCCAACGCGACACTACTCGGCGAACCTTCCCATCTGTGCCGGCGGCCCCGCAGCCAGGAGAGCGTCACAGGTCGCTCGATCGAGACGGTAAATGAGGATCGCACCATTGAGCACCTCATCGGGCTCGCGTTCTCGGAGTTGGGCGAGGAGCCGATGGTATTCGAGCATGTGAAACTCCTCGCCGATGCGTTCAAACATCTCCGGCGGCACACCGTATGACTTCTGGCGTTCCTCCGGGGAAAGAGGTGTCAGCAGGGCCAGTGCGCGGCTGCGATCCTGAAACCGTTCCTCCCAGCTTGCACGCCATGGCCCCCACATCGGCACGTAGATCCCTTGCAGATGGGTGGCGCTGACGCAGTATGTCCCGGGCCCGAGCGGCGGCAACGGCACGTCGTCGAAGGCCGTTGGCAGGAGCATCGGGGCGGCGCCCAGCGACTGCATCGGAGTGGGACCGAAGAGGCAGCCATAGATCGGGTGCTGGTCGCCGTACGTGCGCCGTTCACGCGCCATGAACGAGGCGACCGTGGAGTGCTCCTGCCCCCAGTCGAGATTGCTGTCGATGAGGTAGTGCCACGCCTCGTCCTGCCGAACGATGCCGTTGAAGAACGCGAGGTAGTTTGGAAATGCCCACAAGCTCACCAGGCAGCTGCACGCCGCGAGAGCCCAGGGCAGCCGACGCAGTCCGGGCCGCTCCCGGGTCAGCGCCGGCAGGGAACCCAGCAGGACAAAGATGACGGGATAGATCGGCAGCATGTGCCGATGGCCGATGTTCAGGGTCGTCGTGACCGATGCCGCCCAGTAGACCGCCAGCAGGATGAAGAGGGGCGTGAGCGGATACCACGCCCGCTCGCCCGATCCCATGGATGACTTTTGCATCCAACGGACCGCCAACAAGGGAAGCAGAAAGAGCCCGGCCAGCGTCGGGAGAGGCGTCTTCACCAGGAACGTGAACGGAAAATAGGACCACCAGCCATCGATCGAGTAGTCGCCACAGAAAAAGCTCTGCCTCAACAGCATGTTCAGCACGAACGACATGCCGTAAAGATAGGCTTCCGGCAATACATGGTGCTCGCCGAGGAAGGCCAGCAGCCGGCCCTTGCCGCCACCAAGTTCCCTCGTGGACTCGGCCAGAGTGCCCCACCGGGCGAGGACTCCAGCCGGAACCGCCTGCGGGTTCATGGACTCGTAGCGGAAACCGAAAACGATCCACACGGCAAGCCAGGCGGCAAGGCCGACCAACACCACGCACGCGCCCAGCGTCGCTAGCCCAACACCCGCCGACACGCTTCGCTTTTGGCCGCCCCAGGACACCTCCCACGGCGGGCCGAACCAGGAGCGGATGGCGAGCAGGATGATCCCGACCGGGATCTCCAAAGGCGCCGACAACTTGGCGACAAACAGCCCGGCGACAGCCAGTGCCGCCACAGACACGCTCGCCGGGGAAGGCAGCTGGAGCATCCGCCAGATGGCCAGCGTGCTGCCACCAAAGAAAAACGCGGCGCAGGCATCGGACGTCGCCAGTGGGGCGTTCGCCAGGAGCGTGGTATCGGTGAGGCAGAACGCCAGCGACAGCCACGCTCCCTTGGGGCCAAACAGAGCTCTGCTCCAGACATACACGAGCAGGGCGACAAGCACGCCCCAGACGGCGGCGAACGATCTGGCCAACAGGAGCATCCGCCACGACGGGTTGCCGTTCTCGAAGAGATAC
>JBIIOL010000396.1:0-3908 GCA_044336965.1 Pirellulales bacterium
AAAGCTGCTCCGCGGAGGCGCGAATCTGCTCCTGCTCGACGAGCCGACGAACGACCTCGACGTCGACACGCTGCGGTCGCTCGAGGAGGGCATCTCGAGCTTCGCCGGCTCGGTCGTGGTGATCACCCACGACCGGTGGTTCCTCGACCGGCTCGCCACGCACATCATCGCCTTCGAGGGGGATGGCTACGTGCACGTCTGCGAGGGCAACTTCGAGGTCTACGAGCGGAGCCGCAAGGAGCGGCAGGGCGTCGCCGCCGACGAGCCGCACCGCTTCCGCCACAAAAAGCTCACGCACTGATATCCAGCATGCCCTGGTTGCTCGAATCGCAGAGCCACGCGGGAGCTATCTCGCATCTGGCGATCACGTTTCTGCCATGCATGCCTGATGGAGTCACGAAGATACTGGGGTTGTCGGGGCGCTCTTCGCGAATAAGATCGCCTGTCCACCTTCCCGGAGATCGGCATGTTGGTCGTTGCGTTGAGAATGCTCTTCGGTGACGCGACCAAGTGTCTGGGCCTCGTGTTCGGAGTGGCTTTGAGCACGCTGCTGCTCTGCCAGCAGGTGTCGATTTTCTTTGGACTCCTCTCCCGATCGGCCAGCGTGATCGACGATGTTCCCGAGGCCGACATCTGGGTGATGGACCCTGCCGTGAAGACGATTGAGGTGCCGTATCCTCTCCGCGACACCGTGCTGCAGCGGGTGAGGGGTGTGGAGGGAGTGGCGTGGGCTGTGCCGTTTTTCAAGGCCAGCACGCAGGTCCGTACGCGACGCGGCACACTCGACAATGCCACCATGATCGGCGTCGACGATGTGTCGCTCGTGGGTGTGCCCGACCGTTTTCTGCTCGGCACGCTCGACGACCTGACACTTCCCGACGCGATCGCCATCAACCCGGCCGGCTTTCGGCTCCTGTTTCCCGGCGAGGAGCCCGACGTTGGCCGGGAACTTGAACTCAACGACCGCCGTGCCCGGATCGTGGCCATCGTGGACGCCTCCCCGGCCTTCTCTGCCAATCTGACGATTTACACCCGCTACTCCCTCGCCACCCGCTACACCAACAACGGTCGCAACACGCTCTCCTTCGTGCTCGTCAAGGCGGCCGACCCGTCCACCACCGCCGCGGTGGCCGACCGAATCGCTGCCGAGATGGGCCTGAAGGCGGTCGAGCGAGCCACGTTTCGCCGCGAGACCATCGGCTACATTCTGGAAACGACCGGCATCCCCGCGAGTTTCGGCACGGTCGTATTGCTGGGTGTGTTGATCGGGATCGCGATCGTGGGCCTCACGTTCAACCAGTTCGTCATGGAAAACATCCGCCAGTATGCGGCCCTCAAGGCGATCGGCCTCCGCAACGGCTGGCTGCTCGCCATGACGCTCACGCAGGCCGCCTTCGTCGCCACCGTCGGGTATGGAATCGGGCTGGCCGCCGCCGCGGGCTTCTTCGCAACAGCGGGCAAATCCGATGCGCTGCGGGGCTTCCGACTGCTGCCCGAGGTGGCCATCGGGGTGGCGGTGCTCGCCGGCGTGATCGTGTTCCTGGCTACGACCGTGAGCCTGCGGCGGGTGTTTTTCGTCGATCCTGCAACGGTCTTTCGGGGTTAGCGCATGGATGACCTGCCGACGAACACAACGCCTGGAGCGATCGCCGTCCGCTGTGTCGGCGTGCAGAAATCGTTCGCCGCCGGGGAAACGACCGTGCGTGTGCTGCGCGGCACCGACTTTACGGCCCGTGCCGGGGAAATGACGTTTCTTGTCGGGCCGTCCGGCTGCGGCAAGACGACGCTCATCAGCATCATTGGCGCCATCCTCTCCGCGGACGCTGGCAGCGTGGAGGTCCTCGGCTTCGATGTCCGCCGTGCCCGCGGTGGGCGGCTGGCCGACTTCCGGCTGGCGAACCTGGGCTTCATCTTCCAGCAGTTCAACCTGCTGCCGGCCCTCTCGGCGACCGAGAACGCGTCGCTGCCTCTGGTGGCAGCCGGCCGTTCGACCCGGTTCGGCGAACGGGCAGCAGCCACGCTCCTCGCACGGCTCGGGTTGGAGAACCATCTCCACAAGATGCCAGCGCAACTCTCCGGCGGCCAGCAGCAGCGAGTGGCGATTGCGCGGGCCCTCGTCCATGCGCCGCGGCTGGTGATCTGCGACGAGCCCACGGCATCGCTCGATGCCGAGGCGGGCCGCACGGTGATGGAGCTGCTTCGCGAGGTGGCGCTGGCCCCCGATCGGGGCGTGATCATCGTCACGCATGATACGCGGATCTTCGAATTCGCCGACGTCATCCATCACATGTCCGACGGCCGGATCGAATGCATCGAAGGGAAATCCATCGCACCCTCGGGGGCACACGGATGAGTGGTCGCAGTCGTCTCATATCGATAGGCCTGCCCGTCGCGGGGCTCAGTGCACTCGCGGGCGGCATCGCTCTTGTGGTCATGAACCGGCCCCCCGTCGTGAACGAATCGTCGCCGCGTCGGCCGGTCACGCAGCCCCGTGCCGAGACGCTCGCCGCTACGGGGGCCCACGCCGGCGGCCTGATCGGCGCCGTCGGCACCAGCGAACCGCCAGGCGAGCCGATCGCGATCGCCGCGCATGTGGCCGGCATCGTAGAGACGGTTGAGGCCACGGTCGGCGCCGATGTGCGACGGGGCGACGTGCTCTTCAGGGTGGACGACCGCCTGGCTGCCGCTGAAGTCGCCGCGAGGAAGGGCCAGATCGACGCCGCGGCTGCCGACATGGAGGCGTTGCAGGCCACGGTTCCGACCCGGGAGGCGGCCATTGCGTCGGCTCGCGCCGCTCAGACATCGGCCGAAGCGAGGGTGCTCGAGGCAGAAGCCGATCTGGCCGACCGGCGCAACAAGCTTCAGCTGGGCGAACGCCTGCTCCGCACTGCCGTCGTCAGCAGCGAAGAGGTCGATAACCGCAGGTTCGTCATGCAGCAGGCAGAGGCGCGGGTGGCCACGGCCCGAGCCGCCGTGACGGAGGCTGCCGCCGGTGTGGTGCAGGCTCAGGCCGAACTCGCCCGCCTCGTCAGTTCGGTGGGTGGCGGCCCCGGTCCCGACATCATAGCCGCTGAAAAGCGGATCGCCCTCGCCGAGCGCGAATGCGACAAAGCGGCTCGGGAACTCGAGCAGTTCGCCGTGCACAGTCCCGTAGATGGCCGCATCATCCAGATCAATGTACGGCCGGGGGAGTTCGCCCCGGCGTCGGTGCCTGCGGAGGGGCTCGTGGTCATCGGTCGCAAGGGGCCAACGCACCTGCGGGTCGAGATCGATGAAGTGGACATGCCCCGGTTCCGACCCGAACTCCCTGCCTGGGCCTCACCGCGGGGCAGTGTCGGAATCAGGTATCCGCTCTCCTTCGCTTACGTCGAGCCGCTCGTGGTGCCGAAGCGCGGGCTCTCCGGCCGCACGACCGACATCGTGGACACCCGCGTGCTGCAGGTGGTCTACACGCTCGACGGCGACGAGCCGAACCTCGGCATCGGGCAACAGTACGACGTCTTCATCACGCCGGCGACGTTCGCGGAGGCGGCCAGCGAACGCTGAACGTCTGGCGCCGCTGCTCGCGCGCGTTCGAGTGCAGAACGGTTTGTCCCAAGAATCAAGACCGATGCTGTTGCCAAACGCTGGAGCCGTTGTGACCGCGGGACTCGGCTGCCTCGGCCTGCTATTTCCGAGTGCCGTGGGCCGCGTTCTTGGCCTCGAACCGGACAAACCGCTTGGTATTTCCGAGTTTCGTGCCACCTACGGCGGATTTTTTCTGTGTCTGGGGATTGGATGCTTGTTGGCTCAGTCCGTACCTGCCTTCACGGTGGTTGGAGCGGCTTGGTGCGCGGCTGCTTTGGCTCGGATCGTGTCTTTTGTCGTTGATGGCAGCCGGACGTGGCAGAATCTTGCCGGAGTTGGAT
>JBIIOL010000395.1:0-3908 GCA_044336965.1 Pirellulales bacterium
GGAACAGAACCTTGTCGTACTTCTCGATCGGGAAGTCGGCGTCGCGCTCGACCTGCAGACTCACCTCCACGACCCGCCCCGTGATCGTGGGGATCTCTGCCTGGTCGGGCAGCACGATGCCCCCCCGCGTCGTATGGCGGCTCTCGTCCTTGCGGATCAACACCCGCATTCCCAATGGCTCGACGAATTCGTTCATAAGTGTCTCTTCGATGGGCCGCTCGCGGAGGCGAGGAGGCGTGCTCTTTATCGTTTTCAACCTCGAAGCATATCCTTATTTTCTGGGTACTGCATCGGCTTCCGTACCCTTGAGATGCCACCGTTCGCCAACAGGCTTCGGGATGCTTCTCAGCACATCTTCGACCTCCGAACGACCGCCCGATGACACTGTCCCGTGGTTGCCTGCGTCGCGCCCTCGTGATGGCGATCGCCTTCGTGGTGATCGCCGGTTCGTTTTACGCGATCACGCAGCCTGAGCTTGCCGAAGATCGGGCCGAAGGGCCGTCGGGGCACCGGGACCCAGACGGGGCGATCAGGGCGGCCGCGATCCAGGAGGGCGAGTTCAAGTTAAACCCGTCCGGTGGCCGTTGGAGCCTCGACCTCAACCACCTGACCACGCTCTCCGTGGAGTCGGCGGAGGCCCTGGTACAACGTCGGGCTGGAACGATTCTCCTCAACGGACTCACCTCGATTTCCGCACAGCAGGCGGAGGCGTTGGCAAAGCATCGGGGCCGCTGCCTGAGTCTGCGGGGTGTGCAAACCCTTTCGGAAGAAGCAGCCGCCCAACTGGCCAACTACCGTGGTGCCTTGCTCCTCGACGGCGTGACGCATCTCCCGGACGGCGCGATCAGCGAGTTAGCTCAGTGTGCAGGACCACTGTCGCTCCGTGGATTGACCAGGCTGTCCACCCCCGGGGCCCGTGCGTTGGCCAGCCGCAGAACGCCCGGGCTCTCGCTCAACGGCCTGACGGAATTATCGGTCGATAACGCCGCCGAGTTGGCCCGTCACCGGGGACCGCTCGGTCTGGACGGACTCACGACGCTCTCCGGCGACGTCGCCCGCACGCTGGCTGCCCACGGTGACAAATTGAGTCTCGCAGCTCTGAAAACACTCTCGGTCGAGGCAGCAGGCCCTCTGGCACGACACCGCGGCGGACTCTCGCTCGATGGCCTAACGACCGTATCCACTGCGGTGGCCGCGGCCTTGGCTCGATACGGCGAAGCGGGCGATCCATCAAACACGCCTGCCCGCAACGCTTCCACGCTGGAAAGGGCCTTTCGTCAGGTCGAGGCCCGCCCCGGACAGGAGGGTCTGCTCACGCTTCGGGGCCTGCATTCCTTGGAGAGTCCAGCGCTCACGCAGAAACTCGTGATGCAGGAGCGGCAGCGGGCTGCCAAGCGTGGCGATACACCAGTGCTTCGGCTCAACAATGTCGCCTCGGTGTCTGACGAAGTCCTCGTGATCCTGACAGGTTTTCCCGGCAAGCTCTCCCTCAACGGACTGAAGACGCTTTCCCCGCAGACAGCCCGGATGCTCGTGCAGCATCGAGGAGGCCTGCAACTCGATGGGCTGACACGCATCGCACCGGATACAGCACAGGTCTTGGCGCAATACGGCGACCCCTGGTTCTTCGACGGCATCAACGCTTATGTGGGTACCACCATTGGTTTCTACCGCGGACAAAGCGACGTCACGCACCGTGCCGAGAGTGTGCTGGTCCTGAATGGTCTGCAGGTGCTGGACAGTCCCTCGCTGGCGGACAAGTTGGCTGCTCAAGAGGAGCAGCGGGCGCGGCGGCACTATGACGATCCTGTTCTCGAACTCAGTCACCTGTCCGACCTGTCCGACAGCGCGGCAAGGATTCTAGCGGCCTTTAAGGGCACGCTGTCTCTCAACGGCCTGCGATCTCTCTCGATCGAGTCCGCTCAGGCTCTTGCCGCCCATCGCGGGCGACTCGAACTCAACGGGTTGCGTGCGGTGAGCGACGAAGCCGCCATGCAACTTGCACGGCATCAGGGCAATCTTTCGCTCCGCGGAGCGAGGACTCTTTCGGCGATCGCAGCCGATACCCTGGCAGCGAACGCGAGAGTCTCCCTGCCCACCACAGGCCACTCGCCGAGGGAAAACCGCGCTGCAGCGGAAGGCTCTCGCCGCTCGAACCGCTGACGGTGCGTCGGCTGCCGCATCGCATTTCTACCCTGCACGTCACCTCACCGCGCCCGCTGCTTTCTCGAGGAGTGGTGGCGGCGGTGGCTCGGATGAGCCTCGCGAGCCCGCGGATGACCGTGATGACGGTATTCCCATGGTGGCTCTGGATCGGGATCCTGCCAGAGACCCCGTCGGGCCACTCGTGCACCATCCTCGTCGTCCTGAAGATCACGGGTGTGGTCGTACTGGCGGTAGTGCCACGCATAGCCGCTGCGGATCATCTGCCGGTTGATGTCGGCCCCATCCACGAACACCTCGCCAATGCACCGCCCGTATCTGTCCGTGCCGTAGCTCTCCAGGGTCACCTCCCTGCCAAACACCATGCTGCTCAACGCTCGCTTCGAAGCCTGACCATAGGGCATTCCCGATTCCGGGGCATCGATTCCATGCAGCCGGATCTTCACCTGCTCGTGGGAGGGAGTCAGGATCGTGATCGTGTCTCCGTCGTGGACCGACACCACCCGGCCTACCATGCCACTGCGTCCGAGATCAGCCGGCCGCTTGGGCGGGCCATTTCTGGCTCCCCTCGAGTACCAGGCGACCATCAGCAGGACGATGACGGTCAAACAGCCGATTGTGGTGCGGGAGCGGGGCATGGGTGCGACTCTTGCCGGCAAGAAAGGCGACAGGGATCCCGCCCGTCGACACACCGAAAACACGTCGACTCCTCCTGCGCATCACCGGCCGGCTCTGTTGTACGCACCACCGCAGGGGCGGGCCAGCCGTGAAGGATCTCGCGCCGGGGACGAGCGTCTGACGCTGTTTTTTCCGGGCGATTTCGCACTGGCCCCGAGAGCTGTCGGAAGCCACAATCCCGCCCCCCAGCGTCTGGTCCCCGACCGACGAGAGCGGTGCCTTCTTCCCGACGCGACACGAACCGCTATGGACGCACACCACGCCCGCCCCCTCGGCATCGCCGCCATCGCGTTGCACCAGCCTTCCTGGGAGCTGGAGAACTCTTGGTTCGGCAATGCCATGCCCCGCAAGTTCGCCCACCACACCGGCATCGAGGCCCGCGGGATCTCCCTCGACGACGAAGTGACGATGGGCCTGCACGCCGTCCGTCAACTCCAGCGTGAGACCGGCTGCAATCTGGCCGACTGCCGCGGCATCGTCTTCGTGTCGCCCTCCTTCATCCCGCCGTCGATCGCCCGACAGCATCTCGAACCCGCCGAGCAGGCGAGAGAGCGGCCAAGTCGCGCCGCCCGGCAACTGGCCCGCGAACTCGGCATGCGACGCTGCCGAACCATCGGCCTGAACTGGTTCTGCTGCGGGTACAGCCGGGCGTTCTCGCTCGTCGGTCGCCGCTGGGCCCCGCGGCTCGGCCTCCATCGCGACGAATTCCTGCTCGTCGTCGCGGCCACGCGCATCAGCCGCATCACCGACTACAGCAGCCCCCAGACCGCCGGCCTCTTTGGCGACATGGCGTCGGCCACGCTGCTCGCGCCCACGACGAGCCGGAAATATCCGGTGCATTTCGAGATCGTTCATGCCGACGCCGAGAAGCAGCCGGCCGAGCGGCCCACGTTCGATTTCCACGTGCAGCAACAGGTGCCCGTGCCGTCACCGGGTGGTGGCACGGCCCACGCCGACAAGCGGCTGGTCTACACGCTCGACGGCATGGCGATCGCCGAGATTGCCCCGCGGGCCATGTCGGCTGCCACCGCCAAGGCACTCGCCGATGTGGGCCTTTCTGGCAGCGA
>JBIIOL010000397.1:0-3907 GCA_044336965.1 Pirellulales bacterium
CTTCCCGGGCACCTCGCTGCCGGTCATGACGAACGTGCAGGCCGGGTCGTGGTTGATCGCGTTGGTATGGACCGTCTTCACCAGCGCGATGTCGTCGACGATGCCCGCGGTGTGCGGCAGCAACTCGCTGTTGATCCAGCGGCCGCACTGGCCGCGCTGCTCAAACTTGAATTTCGACGGCGCGACAGGAAACCGGGCCTGGCCGCTGGTCATGGTGGTGATGCGCTGATCACCTCGCACGCTCGGCGGGATGTCTTTGTCGAAGAAGTCGTGCAGCTTCGGCTTGTAGTCCCAGAGGTCGATCTGCGACGGGCCGCCGTTGGTGTGGATGTAGATGATGCTCTTGGCCCGCGGGGCGTGGTGCGGGAAGCCCGGCAGTGGCGGATGCACGCGGGCAACGGGCGATGCATCGATCGCAGCGGCGCGGGACCGGCCCTCCAAGAGGGCCAGCGCCGCGGCCCCGAGGCTCACGCCCGAGGCCTTCAGGAACGTACGCCTCGCGGCGGCCGTGCGCATGACGTCGATCGCCGCAGCATGACCGGTGACGGTGTCGTGTTGCATGGTCCGCGCCTCAGTTCCGTGTGAGTGTCTCGTCGAGATTGAGCACCGTATTGGCCACGAGCGTCCAAGCCGCCAGTTCGGCTGGCGGTATGTCAGCCGAGGGCCGCGACTCTCCGTGCGCGATCGCCTTCATGGCCGCATCCCGATCGGACTCATAGCGGGCGCGATGGGCGGCGAGTGATTCCGCCACGATCGCCGCCTCGGCAGACTCGGGCGAACGGGCGATCACCGTGCGAAACAGCCATGCGATCCGAGCCACGTCATCTGGGCCGCCCTCGGCGAGCACCCGTGTTGCCAGTGCCCGCGCTGCCTCGATGTGCTGCGTGTCGTTCATCAGTTGGAGAGCCTGCAGCGGCGTGTTGCTCCGCTCGCGGCGACCGCAAAACTGCTCGCGGTTGGGCGCGTCGAAGTTCGACATGAACGGCGGCGGGGCCGTCCGCTTCAAAAATACGTAGAGGCTGCGGCGGTAGAGTGCGCTGCCGGAGTCGCGTGTGTAGAAGCGGGTGTTGGAATTGTTGAAGCCCACCGGCTCCCAGATATTGTCGGGCTGATAGGGCTTCACCCCCTTGCCACCGAGCGTCGGTACCAGCAGGCCCGACACGGCCAGCACGTTGTCACGGATCTGCTCCGCGTCGAGTCGGATCCTTGGCCCCCGGGCCTGGAGCCGGTTTTCCGGATCGCGGGCCAACTGCACGGACTGCACGAGCCCTGACCGACGAAACGCCCGGCTCGTGACGAGCAGCTTCACGAGGTGGCGGGTATTCCAGCCGCTGCTCTGGTATTCGGCGGCCAGCCAGTCGAGGAGTTCGGGATGACTGGGAGGCTCGCCCTGCAGACCGAAGTCTTCGCTCGTTTTCACCAGCCCCACCCCGAAGAACTGCTGCCAGAGCCGGTTGGCCGCGACGCGGGCCGTGAGCGGATGATCGGGAGACACGAGCCAGTTGGCCAGATCGAGCCGCGATGGAGCCAGCCCTTCCGGCACCGCGAGCGGCGGCAGGAACGCTGGCGTGCTGCGGGAGACCTTCTCGCCCGGCTTGTCATAGGCGCCACGCTGCATCACGAAGCTGTCCCGCATCTGGGGCTGGTCGTTGAACACGTAGGTCCGCACCACGGTCTGGGCGAGGTCGTTGCGTGTCTTGCTCGCCGCCTCGACGTCGCGAACGGCCGTCGTCAGTTGCTCTGGCCGGGCTTCCCACACCTGCGTCAGCCAGTGGCGGCGCACTCGGGCAACGTCGGCAGGGTTGGCGGTTTTCTCCGGGCCCTGCTTGACGAGTGCGCGGAGCGGTTCCGGGATGTCGTCGAGCTTGTCCTTCCTGTCGGCGGATTGCTTCCACCAGACGGTGAACGACTTCGCAGGGTTGACCGTGGGGTCGTCCTTGGTCGCGATCCCGACACGATCCCAGCGGACATGGCCGTCGACCTGAGAGAGTCCGAAGCCTGACACCCGCGTGCCGACGGGCAGGGCGAGCCGCCCGGGATCGATCGCGAGCCGCGACCACCCGCCCGGAGCCGGCAGGTCGCCGCCCTGCACGAGCCCGGCACTGCGAACCTCGCCGAGTGCGATCGCCGTCCAGTCGCCCCAGACGATGCGATGGTTCCAGCCGTCCTTCGCGTGGAACTGCACCATCACGGCCTTCGGTGGATTGGCCGGATCGAGCCAGACGTGCGCGAAGATCTCGGCGGCCGCGGGGATCTCAATCGGCTCGGCACCGCTGCTGTAGAAATCCTGGCCGAGCCCAACGGCAGTCCTCTCGAGGCAGCGGGCACCGGACACCACGTCCCCGGGTTGGACGGTGGCGAACCAGGCAGTCGGCCCACCGGGACCGCTGCGAACGTCCGCCCCAGCGGGAAACGCATCGTCGAGCCAGACGGTTTCGACAAGCTCCGGCGCCGGCTTCGGGCTGACCGTGGCCGGATCGACGTAGGTGAGGGCTGCAAGCACCCCGTCCACCTTTCCCTCGAGCGCTGGAATCCAGGCGTCGAGCGCGGCCAGCTCCTTCTCCTGCTCGGGCGATGGAAGCATGATCGTGGGTGCCGTCCGCAGGATGTTGCCGTCAAAGCCCGGGTCGGCAGCCGAGTTGAAGAAGGCGTAGAGCGAATAAAACTCCCGGTGCGAGATCGGGTCGAACTTATGGCTGTGGCAGACGGCGCACTGGCCGGTCAGGCCCATCCAGGCATTGGTCATTGTTGCGGTGCGGTCGACGGCATAGCGAAACAGCAGTTCCTCATTGATCGACCCACCCTCGCTCGTCGTCACATTGCAGCGGGAGAATCCGGTGGCGATCTGCTGGTCGCGCGTTGCGTTCGGCAACAGGTCACCGGCCAGCTGTTCGACCGTGAAGCGGTCGAACGGCATGTTGGCGTTGAACGCCTTCACGACCCAGTCGCGGTAGGCCCACATCTGCCGCTCGTTGTCGAGGTGGAGACCGTGGGTGTCGGCATAGCGGGCGACGTCGAGCCAGTGGCGGGCCATCTCCTCGCCATGATGGGGGCTCTGCAGCAGACGGTCGACCGCCTTCTCATACGCATCGGACGAGGCGTCGGTCACGAAGGCATCGACCTCCGCCAGCGTCGGCGGAAGCCCAGTGAGCGCAAACGACAGTCGCCGGATGAGCGTCGGCCGGTCGGCCTCGGCGTTGATCGGCAGGCCCTCCGCCACAAGCCGCGATTCGAGAAATCGGTCGATCGGATTGTCGGTCTGGTTCGCGACGTCGGGCCCAACCCGGTCGGGAAGTTGCGGCCGCGTGAGCGGCTCGAACGACCAGTGCTTCTCGTAGGGAGCTCCAGCGGCGATCCAGCGCGTGAGCAGGTCCTTCTGCTCTAGCGTGAGGGTCTTCTTCGTATGCGGCGGCGGCATCACCACGTCGGGATCGGTGGCGGTGATCCGGGCGACGACTTCGCTCGCGGCCAGATCGCCGGCGACAATCGCACGCCCACCACTTTCAAGCTCTCGCGTGGCATGCTCTGCCTCGTCGAGACGCAGCCCGGCCTCCTGGCTGCCGGGCCCGTGGCAGGCGTAGCAGTTCTCGGAGAGCAGCGGCCTGATGTCGCGGTCGAACCGGAACCGCTCCCCGGCAGGCTCGGCCGCCGCGGCCGAGACGGCGCACAGCGAGAGCAGCGTGGCCAGCAGTGCATGATGGAGGTGTGACGTGGCAGAGCAACCCATGAAACCAACTTCTCGGTGGGTCACCCGCGTCGCCGACTCTGGGCAGTCACCCGGAGTCGCGGGCCATTCTGGCCGATCGGCGGGAGGAACTCGTGCACTCACGGCGAGTCTCGGCAATGACCGAAGCCCGACGGCGCACTTCCACAAGTATGGCATCAGCCACACCGGACAGCAAGAAAA
>JBIIOL010000398.1:0-3906 GCA_044336965.1 Pirellulales bacterium
AATCGGATGCGGTCGCCCCCATGCCGTAGATCGGCTGGGCCAGGCCGCTGTCGGCGGTGACGTCGGCAAACCTTCCCTCACCGAGGTTGCGAAACAGTCCCGGCGTCGGAAGTGGCTCACCCTGCGGCCGGGCCGCGCCGGGCCACGGCCGCGAGTTGACGAAGAAAAGGTCGCAGCGGCCGTCGCCGTCGTAGTCGAATGCCACCACGCCCGCGCCCATCGCCTCGGGCAGCAGCTTGCCGCCAGCCGCGCCCGTGCAGTGCGTGAACGCGATGCCCGCCGAGGGCGTGATGTCGGTGAACGTCACACGCGGCACCTCGATCTCTTTGCGGACCTCCGCCGGCGGCGGCACGACGACCGCATCGGGCTGCGGTGGACGGGGCTTCCAGGTCAGCCAGGCCGCCGCAGCGAGCAGGCTACCGCCAATCACGAGGGCCACGAGTGCCAGCCGCTTCATGGCGCAGTCGCTCCCAGTTTGTCGGACACTCCCGATTCGTCGGTCACTCCCGGTCCGTCGGACGGGCGAGCCAACGGATAGACGGGCACCGGCTCGGCGGCGAGGTTGGCCTCAGGATGCGCGGCGCGATACTTCGACACCGCCGTGGCGATCGCCTGCTCGTCGGGCCGCAGAAGCGAGTGGATCTCGCGGTGGATCGCCGCCAGCGCCGCCCACGCCTGCTTCCGCCGGCCGGGATCGCGGTCGTCGGCACCGGCCGCGTGCTCGGTCAGCAAGGCTTTGAGTTCGGGCAGCCGCGGTCGCGCCGGATTGAACGGCTCGCGGCCGATCGCCTCCACCCGTTCGATCACCGGGCTGGCAGTGTTGCCGGCAAGCCTGGCGAAGCATTGGGCAAGGCCGTAGTGGGCGTCGAGGTCTTCGGGCTCGAGCGCGAGCGTCTGCCGGTATTCGGCCACCGCCCGACGGAGCGTCTGCTCGCGGGCCGGTTCCTCCTCGATCACCGCACGCCGGAAGATCGTGTCGGCCAGACGGTTCCGAACGACGTAGTCGCGGCTGAAGTCAAACCCGCGTGACACCGGCTGGTTATCGGGCTCGAGGATTCGCTCGAACGCGCTGATGCCGCGGTCGAGGTCCTCCGGCCCGGAGGCATTCTCCACGGCGACCAGCCCGGTGAACCAGTCGACGAGCCACCACGGCGGCGGTGGAGTCGCCGTCCGCGCCGCGTTGATCACATCGACCGCCTCAGGGAGCCGCCCCTCGGCGATGAACACCCGCGCGAGGTTGATCCAGCCATGGCCCGCCGCCTCCTTCATGTCTGCCACCATCCGAAACGCCGCCTCCGCCTGCCGCAGTTCGCCGCGTTTGGCATTGGCACCCCCTTCGAGCAGGCAGCCGATGCCGTAATCGTTCCACCGCTGCCAGGCCGGCTTCACCGGCGATGTCTGCTCAGCGAGTGAGGCCGCGGACGCTCCGCCCGCCACGGGCAGCGTGACCGCATCCGCGCAGAGGTCGACGACCGGCAATGCGGGCAGCGGTTTGTCGTTGCCGCCGGCCGAATCAGCCAGCGACTGCTGCACGTAGTCCATGTAGGTCTGGTCGAACTTCCGGTAGCGGACCCGCGCAGCGAGCGTGACCGGCCCCGTGATGTCGGCCGGCACGTCGAGCAGGTAGTGCACCACCTGCGCGGCCCCGGGCGGGATCTGGTGGTCGTAGAGCGGCGTAAAAATGTCCTGCGGGTTGCGACGGTCGACCCGGTTGCCGTGGCGGTCGAGCACGAGCACATTGAGCCGGTGGGCCCACGGATCGACGCTCCCCGACTCGCCCGGCCCCGCCATGCGGCCGCTCGCGGCGATCAGCGTGCGATCCGCCGTTGCCGTGAACTCGAGCCAGACTTCGTTGGAGTCGACGGTGCCCTGCGTGAAATGGTGCCCCAGCGCCAGCGTGCGCACCACCACCTCGACGAGATACTTCCGTCCTGGCTCGAGGGCAGGCAGTTCCGGCCGCAGCGGCGCTACCAGCCGGCCGTCGGTGCGGCCCTCCTCCTTCAAGCCGAAGATGTCGACCCGCAGTTTGCGGTCGCTGCCATCGGTCTTCGTGCCGCGGAGGAAGTCGGCATGGCGGGCCGCGACGGCCTGGAAGGCAGCTGCCGACTCGGGCCCATCGATCACGCCGGTCTCGCGGCCATGGCCCGCCTCGGCGGCAGACGCCAGGATCGTGGGCAGGCCGGTGTTGGCCCCCGGGAAGAGATGGTCATGCACCGATCGCGTGCCGTTCTTCGCAAAGTCGCGGGCGGCCGGATCGGCGCTCGGCAGCGTCGGCATGTGGCAGGCGGCGCAGGTCTCGCGGGCGTGGTCTGGATAATAAAAGCTCCTCGCGCCATGGCCCGATGCGCCGCTCAGGGCGAACGAGTCGTAGTGGTTCTGGCCGCGGAGGAAATCCTTGTAATGGTTCACCTCCGGCGGGATCGACACCTTATGGCAGGTCGAACAGAATTCGGCCGAACGGTGCACCGGCTTGAGGAACGACCGCTTGTGGAAGTCGGGCTTCGACTTCACGAGCTGCGCGTTGACCCACTGCAGCACCTCCGAGTCGCTCGTCGCAAACGGATAGTGGTGTGGCTCCTCGAGCGTGTAGCCGCCATTGCCCGCCAGCGTGTGCACCTCCGAGACGGCATGGCAGACGGTGCAGGTGATGCCGGCGTGGGCCGTAGGGTGATTGACGTCGTCGTAGTGCGGATCGTCGAGCGCTCCCGACAACAGTGCCACCGGATCGTGGCAGCCGGCGCACCACTTCACCGCCTGCGTGTTGCCATCGCGCGACACCGCCACCGCCCGCGTCTCGCGGACGCTCGCCAGATAGGGCGGGTTGTTGAACGAACTGTAGTGATGCGCCGAATGGAACCAGCCCTTGTAGGCATCCTCGTGGCACCGCAGGCAGTAGCTATCCATCATCAGCGTGCTGGCATTCACGGTCCGGCCGTCGACCGTGCGGCTGCTCGACGGCGTGAACGCATCCTGCCGTCCGGCTTCGGCCACGACGGGGGCGGCCGACCCGGCAGTGCGGACGGCCACGGTCCGCGGGATCGGTACCGGATCAACGACCACTGCCACCAGTGCGATGCCCGCAGCCGCCGCGGCCCAGGCGATGCCGCCGCGCCATGCCAGCCGTGGCCCCACGCGACGGTGCGCGATGTAGAGGCCGATCGCAGCCAGTGGCACCAGCTGGTGCAAGACGAGCACGATCACGCGGGACGTCGATCCGGCCCGCAGCTGCGGCAGGCCTTCGAGCTGCACGAGCGCGAAGCCTGTCAGCACCACCACGAGCCCCGCGGCAAAGAGCCACAGCCCGCGACGGGCTGCCACGCGGTTGGGCCGGTGGTGGGCGACCCGCCAGTGCGCGACCCCAAAGATCACGAACGGGACCGCCACGGCCGCCCCGAGCGCGACGTGCACGAGAAACACCCAGAGCGTCGTGGGCGTGGTTGCCGACACGCCACGCAGCCATTCGACGCCGCGAATCAGGGAGAGGTAGCCGCCGCTGCCGGCCAGCACCGCCGTGGCAGCAAGAACGACCCAGAGCAGCGGCCGCAGGCCACCGCCCACGGTCGACGGCCTGCGGCGGTGCGACGCGGTTCGCAATTCCGGCTGGCTCGAAGCGTCTTCTGGCAGCCCGTCAGTGTGCATCGGTGTCCATCCTTCACCGACCCCCGATATAGTGATCGGCTGCCGCCATCGTTCCCACGAAAACCACATCGAAATCGTAGACGCACCGCGGTCTGCTGTCGACTCTCACCGCCCCGGATCGTGCATGAGCCTCGATCGCTATCTCGCCGCCGCCTGCCAGCTCGACCGCCCCAACCCGGCGGACCGTTCGGGCATCACCGCCGGCGTCGACCACCAGCTCGCCATGATCGAACGGGCGGTCGTCGGCTACCGGCCCTTCGGCGACGT
>JBIIOL010000399.1:0-3899 GCA_044336965.1 Pirellulales bacterium
CGGGCATTGCGTAGAGGCCGATCAGGGCGTCGACGTCTTTTGCATAGGCTCGCAACGACTCTTCGATCGCCTTGCGACGGGCGGCGGTGTCGCCGCGGAGGTGCGCTGCACACGATTCGAAGTAGTGCATCCGCGAACGGATCGACCGGGGGTCGCGGCCCATCTGCTGCAGAATCGCGTCGGCCCCGCCATCCCCTTTGCCGTCCTTTTTGCCATCGCCCTTGCCCTTGCGGCCCTCCAGCAGCCGGCGGAGACAGGCAGCGGCCTCGTCCTCCTGCTCTTGGTCGTGCAGAAACTCCGCGAACATGATCGCGGAGAGCGCGAACTGCGCGGCCGGCGTCTGCGGATTGTCGACGAGACCCAGGTATTCGCGTTTGGCCCAGTCGGTCGCTCCCCACTTTGCCAGCAGGATGGCCGTCTGTAGGCGGTCGACGAACTCGGCGTTGGTGCCGGCCGTCTGCGCAAAGGCCGCTTGGGCGAGCGTGTCTGCCTGGGCATCGTGGTGCCGTGCCTTCTCGGCCACCGCCGCAGCGTAGCCCACCAGTGCGTCGCCTCGAATCAGTTCAGGGCGATCGGCCGCGAGCAGATCGACCGCTTCCGGCAGCCCACGCTCGACCAGCCATACCAGCATGCCAGCAGCCTCTTCTCCGGCTGCTGCGGCGTCTTTGCCGGGCTCGAAGCATGCCCGCAGCGCCAGCCGTGCCTCGGCCATGGCTGCGTCGCGCTGATCGGCAGCGAGGAGCATCTGGATCCGGCAGCGCTCGAAGATGCGGAGCGTGGTCTGCCCGATCGTGCCGGCTGAGGCCGCATCGCCGGCGGCCCCCGGGCCACCCGCCGCCGCGTCGCCGTTCGTGCCGTCGGCCACCGGTCCCGCGAGCTGTGCGAGCGCGGCGGCTGAGTCCAACAGGGCCTGCTCCCGCACGGCGGCCGGATCGGCGGACGAGAAGGTGACCACGGACCGTAGAAATGCGGCCGCCGGTCGCGTGCTCGCGCCGAGCCCTGCGGCGATGCGGTCACGGATGCCGCTCCAGGCCGGATCGTTCGGCTGCCATTCGCGTGCCAGCAGTGCGGCCGCCACGCGGGATCCGAGCGGCGAGCGATCGAGCCGAACGATTCTGGCGAGGGCTTCGATGCCCCCGTCGTCATCGACCCGCAGCAGCCTGTGCATCACCTGCACGCGTTCGGCGAAACCCTTCCGCTTGAACTTGTCGAGCAGCTTGGAGACCTCGGGCGGATCGCGTTCGGTGTCGAGGGGGATCGTGTCGACCAGCCACCGCGCCCGCAGCGCGATCTCGAGATCATCGCTCACTTCCGCAGCCGCCAGCAGCGGATCGACCGCGGCCGCGCCCAGCGCGTTGAGCTGTGCCGCTGCCGCCTCGCGTTCGGCGTAGTCGGCAGCGCCGAGTCTTTCGACGAGCGACTCGATCTCCGCGCTGGAGGTCTGCCCGGCTGCATGGACCGCCAACGGGGCTGGCAAGACGCCCATGGTCACCATGACAACGACTGTCCAACGCCGCATTGACTCGCACGTGCTCATACGGTCAGCCTACGACTGCCGGGCATGCCGGTGCAAATGGCGGGTTGGCATGAACGCAATCCCGTCGCTCGCGCTCAGGGCTTGTATTCCCATACAAGCCCCCGGCGCAAGCCGGGGGACTCCGGGAATCTCACTCCGGCTCGATACCCAGGTCGCGGATCGTCACCAGCGACTCCAGTGGGATGCCGCGGGCTGCAAAGGCGTCCTTCGCACCGGCGAGACGGTCGATCACCGTCACGACCCTCTCGACGACGAGGCCGAACTCATGCACGCGATCGATCGCGAGGAGCGACGAGCCGCCCGTCGTGGTCACGTCCTCCACGATCACCACCCGCTGGCCAGGCTCCACCGGCCCCTCCACATACTTCTTCGTGCCGTGATCCTTCGGCTCCTTGCGGACCATGAATCCCTTGAGCGGCAGCCCCTCGACGCCTGCCATCGTGATCACGGCGCTGGTGATGGGGTCGGCGCCGATCGACATTCCGCCCACTGCTGCCGGCAGGGGGCCGAGCGACCGCAGGCGTTCGAGGATCGCCCGCCCCACGAGCATCGCACCGTGGGCGTCGAGAACCACCTGCTTGGCGTCGAGATAAAAGCTCGCCTCGCGGCCCGAGGCGAGCCGGAATGTGCCACGTTTCAGGGCCTTGGCTTCGACCAGACCGATGAGTTCCCGGATGACGGGAGAGGCGGCGGATGTCTGATGGGATGTGTTCATGGACGGTCACTATATAACAAGAGGCGGCATTTTTGACTCCCCGCGACACGGTCTTAGAATTCGTGGGTGTTTTCTCGGCCCAACGCTTTCGAGGCCTGCGATGCGTCACCGCCGGGCGGTTTCCCCGATCCAACCCATCCTCATCCGCTGCCTCCAGGCCTGCGCCGTGTGCTTCGCCGCGGTGACAGGCGCCGTTGTGCTGGCACGGGACGCCGTCGCCGTGGAAGCCGTTGCCGTCGAGGTGAGGCTGCCGATCACCGGCACCCGCGACACTCAGGTGGAGGCCGCCATCCTGCGGCAGCTCGACCGGCTCAAGCGTGGCAATGAACGCGGCGTGCTCGTGCTGCGGTTCGACCCGGCTGACGACGGGAGCAGCGGCGGGAGCGACTTTGGTCGGTCGCTCGAACTGGCGCGGTTTCTCTGTGACGGCCGGTTCGCCGGCATCAAGACGGTGGCCTTTCTGCCCAGCGGCGCCACCGGCCACGCCGTGCTCGTGGCCCTGGCCTGCGAGGAGATCGTGATGGCGGCCGACGCCGTGCTCGGCCCGGCCAACACCAATGAGCCGGCGGTCGACGACGCGATGCGGGCCGCCTACGTGCAGATCGCCACCCGGCGACGGACGGTGCCGCAGGCTGTGGCGCTGGCACTGCTCGATCCGGCCGCGACGGTGACCCGCGTGGCGACCGACGACGGGGAGCAGTTCGTCGCGGCCCGCGACGTGGAGGCGATCAGGCAGAAGTCCGCGGTGCTCGACGTCGAGGAACTCACGCCCCTGCCTCTTGCCCTCACCGGTCGCCGGGCCCGTGAACTCGGTTTCGTGCGGATGCTCGCGAAGACGCCTGCCGAACTGGCGCGAAGCCTCGGCGTCGATGAACGCGTGCTTGCCATCGATCCGTCGTTGGACGGCGGCTGGAAGGCCGCGCAGATCGTGCTCGCCGGGCCGATCACCGCCGACTCGGTGGCGCGGGCGCGGCAGCAGATCGAGCGGGCCGTTGCGGACGGCGCCAACTTTCTGTGCCTCCGTGTCGACTCGGCCGGCGGCAGCCCCGAGCAGAGCCTCGTGCTCGCCAATCGCCTCGCGGCCTTCGATCCGGCCCGGGTGCGGACCGTGGCCTACGTGCCCAGGCAGGCCCGTGGCGACGCGGCGCTGGTGGCGCTGGCCTGCGACGAACTGGTGATGCATCCCGACGCCGTGCTGGGGGGCGAGGGAGACGCCGCGATCGGCGGCCGTCAGGCCACCGCGGTGGCGGCATCGTGGCGGGAAGGGGTCGCCAAGCAGCGGGAGCGATCGTGGTCACTGCCCGTGGCGGTGGTCGTGCCAGGCATCGACGTGGAGCAGGCGACCCAGCAGGAAACCGGCCGTGTCGAATATTTCTCCAGCGAGGAACTGGCCGCACGGGATGACCGCGACTCGTGGAAGGTCGGGGCGAAGGTGGGCACCGGGCCGATCCAGCTCACCGGCCGCTCGGCCGAATCGTTCGGGCTCGCGACGCATGTGGTCGATGGCTTCGCCGGCCTCGTGCAGGCCTACGGGCTCACCGGCGACATCGCGCTCTCCGAACCGGGGTGGGCCGATCGCCTGCTCGACGCGCTCGCCAGCCCGGGGCTGGCATGGCTGCTCCTCCTGATCGGCGGTGCCGGGCTCTA
>JBIIOL010000031.1:0-13165 GCA_044336965.1 Pirellulales bacterium
ACTCGACCGCAAGCGGAGCGAGGCGACGCGGGCCTTCACGGAAAACACCTCCGGCGACCACATCCGAGGCGGCCCTGCCACGGGCCGCGCGAAAGGCGGTCTGCATGAGGGCCGCCAACCCGGCGGCGGCGGCACGGGCCGCGGGGGCGGCCCCCGCAAGGAATCTCGCCAGCGCAAGAGCGTGGGCTACCGGCCCAAACGCCGCGGCAAGTAGCGTCTGCGTGCTTGTGTGTTTCCCATTACCGCCGTATTCTGACGAGCGACCGACCCCATCCGACAGAACGATCCGAGATCCGGGGTGTCGACAGAGGCGGAGGAATGAAAGCTTCCGAAAAGCCCGTCCCGGCGACCGCCGATCTCTACGAGACCAGAGCGGGTGGCCGGCCCGCCGTCTCCGACACGCCATCCTCGCGGTTTTTCGTGCTCCGCCCGCATGCGACGGGCAACCTCGGAGAGGTGTTCGTGGCCCACGATGCCGAACTCCATAGGGAGGTCGCGCTCAAGCAGATTCTCGCGGGCCATGCCAATGATCCGGAGAGCCGTCGGCGGTTTCTCGTCGAGGCCGAGATCACCGGCCGGCTCGAACACCCGGGGATCGTGCCGGTCTACAGCCTGGGCATGCATGCCGATGGCCGCCCCTACTATGCGATGCGGTTCATCCGCGGCCACAGCCTGCTCGAGGCGATCGACGAGCTGCACGAGTCCCTGCGGGACGGCTCGCTCGACGTCGAGGAATGGTCGCTGCAACTCCGCAGGCTGCTGCGGAGCATCATCTTCGCGTGCCAGGCGATCCACTATGCGCACGGCCGCGGGGTGATTCACCGCGACCTCAAGCCGCACAACATCATGCTCGGCCTGTACGGCGAGACGATCGTGGTCGACTGGGGGCTCGCGAAGTCGATGGGTGACGAGTCGCCAGACCATGCGGCGAGCCCGCAGACGGCCGGTCTCGACGAGTCTCGGCTTCGTGTGGCGTCGTTGAAAACGAGCGACCTCACGATTGCCGGCAGCCTGATCGGAACCCCCGCCTACATGAGCCCCGAACAGGCCGCAGGCCGCACCGGGACGATCGGTCCCGCCAGCGACGTCTACAGCCTCGGCGCCACGCTCTATCACCTGCTCGCTGGACAAGCTGCCTTCCACGGCACGGACCTGACGCAGGTGCTGCAGGACGTCCAGGCGGGCCGTTATCCGGCCGCCCACACCATCCAGCCGCTGGTGTCGCGGGGACTGGAGTCCATCGCGGCCAAGGCGATGGCGAGAGACCCGGCCAACCGTTATGGGTCGGCCGCCGCGCTCGCCGACGACGTCGAACATTGGCTCGCCGACCAGCCGTTCGCAGCCTATCGTGAGCGACCCGCCGAGAGGATCTTCCGCTGGGTCCGCCGGCACCGCGCCTGGGCGGTGGCGGGCTTCTCGGCGCTGGCGGCAACAGCGCTGATCGCATTGGCGGCCGTCAAGGTCGTCGACGACCAGCGGCGGGTCGCCCACGAGTTGGCGGGCGAGAAGACGGCGTTGGCGGAAGCGGAACACAAGGAGCGGGAACTGGCCATCGCCGGCGTCCGTCGGGCGCGGGCCGGCGAACTGGCGGCCAACTCCCGGGCGCTCAGGCGGACGCGGCCCGAACAGAGCGTTTTGCTCGCGATCGAAGGGATCCAGATGACCTCGCGGCACGGCCTGCCGATCGTGCCGGCCGCCGAAGAGTCGCTCCGCGAGGCGCTGATGGAGATCGGCGGCCTGCCCTTCCACCCCCCGGAGCCGGTGCTGGCCCTCAGCCCGGCGGGCCGATGGCTCGTCTGCGGGTCGCAGTTCTTCGACATGGACGGTCTCAATCCTGCGGCGACCGGCGCGCCGCATGGGGTGCAGGCCGTGCTCGCAGGCTGCAGCGAGGACGAATCGCGGCTGGCCCTCGCGGCAGCCGATGGCAGTGTGACCGTGATCGATCCGGATGATTCGGTCCGCCCGCCGCTCACGATTCCTCCGCAGGATGGGCCCGTTATTCCGGACCATACCACGCTACGGCTGAGCCCGAACGGACGGTGGCTCTTCTTCGCGGTGAACGGCGAGGGCAGGCTCCACGATCTTCATGACGAAAAGACTTCAGCCACCGGCCGCAAGGGCACCGTGCTGGCGGGGACGGCGGCGACCGCGGTGTTCAGTCCCGACAGCACCCGGCTCGCCATCCAAGCCCACGCGGCTGACGGTGCCGCCGGCCGGGACGACAACGACGGCCCGGCCGCGGCCGCTCCCGGGGGCATCGTGCATGTCTGGCGGCTCGACGACGGCTCGGTCGAACCGTTGCCGCTGGCGGGAGGTCCGGACCACAGGCCGCTCGTCTTCTCGCCCGACAGCCGGGAACTCGTCGCCCGGGACGGGGGCGAGGATTCGCGGGTCCTGCTCTGGAATCTGGAGTCTCCCGAAGCGGGCCGTGCGATCACCACGGTGCCCGGTGCAACGACCGCGATGTTTCACCGGCACAACGACAGGCTGGTCGTGACGGAGCACAAGGGGCGGCTCAAGGGCTGGAGGCTCTTGTCGCGGTTGCCGACGGGCGACTGGCTCGAGGAACACGTCATGGAGACACGATCGCGGGAGGACCTGTTCACCATCGCGTGTTCGGACACGTGGCTGGTGGCGTCGCTCGCCAAGGGGGAAATCTATGCGTGGAATCTGGCCGAGGAGATCGTCGGCAGGACGCATGGCGACCTGCCGAACTGCAGCCTGCGAGGGCATCGCTTCCGCGCCTCGGCGCTGGGCTTTTCGCGAGATGGCCGACGCCTGGTATCGGTCGATGACGTGTCGGCGAAGGTGTGGGATTTCAGCGTGGCCCACCCGGAGGTGATCAACCAGACCCTCGCTCCGCGGCTAGGCACGCTGCTCGCGCGGCCCGACGCGCCGACCGGCGGCGCGACCGGCGAACGCGTGATGAGTCCCGACGGAAAGTGGCTAGCGATCGACGGGGAAGACACGATCGTGCGCGTCCTCGACTTGTCCAGCGACGATCCCATGCGATCACCGATCGAACTGGTGGGCCATGGGGGGAAGGCGGTATTCCACACCTTCAGCCGCGACAGCCGCTGGCTCGCCACCGGGGCCGCCGATCACACGATCTGCATCTGGGATCTGAAACAACTTCCGACAGGGGGCAGGCCGGTGCGGCAGACCGTGCAGCCCACGGTTCGATTTTCGACCGAAGGAGTCGACCCCGCCTGTCTCCGTTTCGGAGTCGAGCCCGGCCAGCTCTGGGCCGCAGGACCGACCGGCGGCGCCGGCGCGATCGTCCTCTGGGAGTGGAGCCCGGCCCGGCCCAACGGCGCCATCCGCCGGGCGCAGATCACCGGCATCGAGGTGCAGCCACGGCTGTCTTTCAGCCTGAATGCCGACGCCTTGACGGTGGCGATGCGCGACGGAACCGTGGAACGCCACCCGCTGCGAAAGGGCGTTCCCACGGGCCAGCCGGAGCCGGTGGCGGAGGGCATTGCCGCCGTCGTCCCGGCGACCGCGTGGACAGGCCGTGGCACGGGCCCCTTCGCGAGGTCGCTGAATGGACGATGGCGAACCGACGTCGCACCGGGGTCCGACATCGAACTGATCCGGATCGAGGCCGACGGCAGCGAAGTGAGGATGCGGCTGCTTCAGGACCGCGATGCGGTGTTTCAGTGTGCCGCGTTTTCCGGCGACTCCGAACTGCTCGCGACCGGATTCACCGATGGCAGCCTGCAGGTCTGGAACCTGCTGGCGGAGGATGTCACGCGGAGCGGCATGGCCCTGCGGGGTCATGTCGAGCCGGTCGAGTTCATCGAATTCGACCGCTCGGACCGCTGGCTGGTCTCGTCGTCGCCGAGCACCGTTCGACTCTGGGAAATGGACTCCGACCGGCTCATCGCGATGGGTCGACAGGCCATCGGCCGGTCGCTCACCGACTACGAGGGAGCCCAGTTCGGGATCGACGATTCGGCGGAGCAGGCCTCCGAATCGCCGGCGGCCGTGACTCCGAGCCGCCGCTGAAACCCAAGGCTTCGGCCGCTTCCGGTCGCGGAAGCAACGATCAGCGATGCAGCCGATCCAGAATTCTGTCCACGTGCCGATCTACGTGCCTATCCAGGAGCCGTTCCACGAGCCGCTCGACGAACGTCGGATCACCGAGATCCGCACTGGCGACCGAGACGAGCGATTCGAGGGGCTCTCCCGCCGGTCCGCGGCCGAATTCCTCCGCATCGATCGGCTCGCGCGAACGGAACTGACTCCGGACCACGTCCGCGGAGGCGTCCGAGGCGTCGGTACCGGCCTCGTGCCGCGCCGCGACACGAGCCACCGCCACGGCCTCCGGAACGTCCAACGACAACCAGACCAGGGGCACGCCGACCGCACGTGCCGCGTCGGCGAGCATCCGCCGCTCCGACCGCCGATTGCAGGCGGCGTCCACCACCACGCTGGTGCCTGCGGCGAGGATCAGCTGGGCAAGTTCGGCCAGCCGCACATAGGTGCGGCGACTCGTCTCCGCTGAGTAAAGTGCTGCTGCCTGAACCGCATCGCGGGGCCGATCGGTGGCCGCCATGCCGAAGATGCGTTTTCTTTCGACGTCGCTCCGCAGACGCACGGCGCCGACCGCCGCCGCAACCTCGCCGGCGACCGTCGTCTTCCCGCTGCCCGACACGCCACTGGTCGCCACCAGGATCGGGCGACGGTCCACGAGCAGCCGTTCCGCGAGCGCGAGATAGCGGTCGGAATCGGCATTGGCGGCAGCAGCAGCCGCTGGATCCGCCTGCGGTCCGGCCTTGGACTGCACCGACCGGATGGCGGACACCGTGGCTCGCACCATCGCCCGGTAGATGAGGTAGACGGGCAGCACGACGGCCGCCTGATGGTCGTTGGCGGCCTCGATCCAACTGCTCGCGAACGTCGCGGCCAGATCGGCACGGCCCCGCGACTCGAGATCCATCGCCAGGAAGGCCACGTCGCTGGCCACATCGATCCATCGCAGGGCGTCGCTGAACTCGATCGAATCGAAGGGGACGAATCGCCCTTCGTGCAGGACGATGTTGGCCAGATGGAGATCCCCGTGGCACTGCCGCACGCGACCGGCCCGGCGCCGCGACTCGATCGCCCCGCTGCAGGCCACCAGTCGTCGATGCACCGCGAGTTCCAGAGAGGCGACACGCTCGCGGACCTCGGGCCGATGTTCGCGGAGCCGTGCCAGCGTGGTGTCGATCGCGCTCGCAACCGCCTCGGAGGTGCCCCAGGGCGTTGTCTCATCGGTGATCTCCAGGCGATCCTGGATCCTCGCCATCTCCCCGGCGAGTTCCTCGCAGCCTTGTGAAGACAATCCGCCGCTGTCGAGCAGTCGATCGAGCCGACCTGCCTCATCGAACTGTTTCAGCCGGACAGCCCACTCGATCGGTTCGCCGTCTCCGCTGATCTCGCCTGCACTCAGGATACGGGCGGCCGCTGGCGGTCCCATGATCGGCACCGCATCGAGGTAGAGCGTCGGAGCGAACCGCCGATTGAGCCGTACCTCCTCCTCGCAGAAGTGCCGCCGTCGCTCGAGCGAACTGAAGTCGAGGAAGCCGAAATTGACCGGCTTCTTCACCTTGTAAACATAGTCACCGGTGAGAAATACCCACGAGATGTGGGTCTCGATGAGCCTCACGCTCGTGACAGGGTGTGGATAGGCCGCCGGCGTGAGCAGGCGGTCTAGCAGGTCCGATTCGTGGGCTTCGGGCTGGTGCGGCGACGGCGGCATGCCTCCCAGTATCGCACAGTCGAACAGGCAGGGCATCGACTCCGTAGATTGAAGGAGTTGGTTTCGAAACCCATCCGCGGAGCCGTTTTCAATGCGCATCCCACGCCTGCTTTTCCTGCTCCTTGTTGCCGGCATCGTCGTCACGGGCCCCGCCACGACCGCCCAAGCAGCCGGACCGCGGAACCCCTACTCGAGCTTCAACCTCTCCGGCATCAACTACGGAGCCCAGCAGTGGGATCGCGACCAGCGGGCCGGTCGCGCCGTCTGGCCCTACTTCAACACGCCGTCGCGAAGCTACTACCGCGGCTCCAACGTGAGCGTCGGCGGCTTCACCGGCGCCGGCGGAGGCGCCGTGATCCAGGGCGGCAGCTATCGCTCGAGCCCGCGGACCGTCCGCCGCTGGCGGCGGTAGAGAGCTTCACCCGTCTTTCCCAACACGGTGCGATTCAGGACGTGGGTGGATCGTCCTGATAGATCCGGTATTTCTTGGTGACGAGCGCGCCGCCCCGTTCGAGCGTCCGCTTCGAGAGGTGGTTGCTTTCCAGCACCCAGGAGAACTCCACCTCCTTCATGCCCCAGTCCTGCAGCGGCTTCACGAGCGCCGCCATGAGCACCAACCCCACGCCCCAGGCCTGGTATTCGGGAACCACGTTCGTGCTGATCGCCCGCATCCGCTTGATGCTCTTTTTGTTCCAGAGCAGCCGCAGGAAGCCGAAGGGAAACAGCCGACCGTTAATCGCCTTGATCCGCGGGTTGTAGTCGAGCAGGCAAAACACGGTGCCGATCGGCTTGCCGTTCACCTCGGCCACGAGCGCGAGCTCCGGCACGATCAGGTGCCGCAGGCTCTCGGCCATGTGCTTCACTTCGCCCGATGAGAGCGGCACGAAGCCCCAGGTGCCGCCCAGGCTCGAGTTGTAGATGTCGAGAAACATCCGCACCTCTTCATCGAAGCGGCTGCGGTCGAGTGGACGGACCGTTACACCAAAGCGATCTTTCACGCCCTCCACCATGGTCGCCAGCTTGGAGTCGAGATTGCTCAGCATCGACAACTCGCCCCAGAACGCATAGAGGTCTTCGATCTTGCCGAACCCGTTGGCCTCGACGAGTTTTCCGTACCAGGGACGGTTGTGCGTCATCATGAAGAACGGAGCCGTGTCGAAGCCCTCGATGAGCAGACCACACTCGTAGTTGAGCGAGGGGTTCACAGGCCCACGGATCGTCTGCATGCCCTGCGCGTGGAGCCAGTCCTTCGCCGCATCGAACAGGCCGCGGGCCGCCTCGGCGTCGTCGTCGCACTCGAAGAAGCCGAAGAAGCCCCGCTGCTCCTTGTACCGCTCGATGTGGCCGGCATTCACGATCGCCGTGATGCGGCCGACATCGCGGCCGTTCCGCGTGGCGAGAAATGACCGGCTCTTCGACCGGTCGTAGAACGGGTGCGGCCGGAAGCCGAGCAGCTCCTCCTGCGACATGACGAGCGGCGGCATCCAACACGGGTCGTCCCGATAGATCCGCCACGGCAGTTGGATGAACCGCTTCCGCTCCGCGCGGGTGTCCACCGGTCGAACGATGACTTCCGCCAAGGCAGGCTCCATGTCGGGGGAATGCGGTTGCAGCATCGGCCGGAAACCGTGTCGGGACAGGAATTTCCGTCTGTGGCCTTCATTTTCAGCCCAGCCGTCAAGGTCGTCAACGCCGGCAGAGAAGCCGCTCCCCGAAAGTCTGGAACGTCGCCATCCGATGGTATATCGTACCTCCGGCTTTGCACGTTCATCACGGACGGAACGATCAACCCGGTTGGATCCGGAGCGTTCGGGAGTGTCCGACGATGATTGTCTCTGCCCGCGATAGCCTCAGACCGTCGGCCCGTATCGACTGTCTGGTGACCGGTGCCACGGGACTCGTGGGCAACAACGTCGCCAGACTGCTGACCGAGCGCAACGACAACGTTCGTGTGCTGGTCAGACCCGGCCAGCTTCCGAAACCCGCAACCGACGCGAGGCAGGTCGCGGGTGGCGCGTTTGCGGCTCTGCCGGTCGACATGGTCGCGGCCGGCCTGCACGACGAGGCCGCCATGCAGCAAGCCGTCGACGGGACGACCCACGTCATCCATTCCGCCGCGATGGTGCATTGCGGCTGGCGTCATCTCGCGGAGATGCGGCACGTCAACGTCGAGGGCACACGGGTCGTGGCCCGGGCCGCTCGGCGCGCCGGTGCGAGGCTCATTCATGTTTCCAGCGTCGACGCGATCGGGCTGCGTTCCGACGGCGAGCCCGCCGATGAGGAGACTCCCGCCGGTGGCATGCTGGAGTGCCCCTACGTGGTGACGAAGCGGGAGGCCGAGGCCGTCGTGCTCGAAGAGGTCGACAAGGGCCTCGACGCGGTGATCGTCAATCCGGTCTACATGATCGGCCCATGGGACTGGAAGCCTTCCAGCGGTCGGATGCTGCTGGAGGTTGGAGCAGGCCGCGGGCTGTTTGCACCTCCCGGCTCCAACGACTTCGTCGATGTCCGCGATGTCGCCTGGGGTATCCTCTCGGCCATGTCCCGCGGCCAAACCGGCCGCCGCTACATCCTCGGCGGTCAGCCGCTCTCGTACCTCGACGCTTGGCGGATCTTCGCCAGAGTCTCGGGCCGCATGCAGCCGCTGGGCATCGCACCGCGGCCGTTCGTGCATGTAGCGGGCTGGTTCGGCGACCTTGCCAGCCTGCTGACCAGCCGAGAACTGCCGGTGAATTCGGCGGCGACAGGCATGTCGATGCTGCCCCACAATTTCTCCTGCGCCCGTGCGGAGGCCGAACTCGGCTACACACGACGGCCCTTCGGGGACGCGGCGCAGGATGCCTGGGACTGGTTCGTCGGCCACGGCTACGTCCGCGTCCCGCGGCCCGGGACGGTGCTCGCGCGATAGCCCCCTGTCCGCGGTAGAATGTCGCCCGACACGTTCGGGCGTCCTCCGGTCGTGGCATCCGCCGGGAGCTCACCCATGCCGCACATTCTCGTCGTCGAAGACGAAGAGCATCTGGCCATCGGCATCAAATACAACCTCGAGGCCGAGGGCTTTACCGTCACGACCGTGGGCAACGGCCAGGCGGCTCTGGAGGCCGTTGCGGTGACAGACGCACCCGTGGATCTGGTCGTGCTTGATCTGATGCTGCCTGGCATGAGCGGCTACGCCGTCTGCGAGGCGATCCGAGGTCAGGGCAGTGACATACCGGTCGTGATGCTCACCGCGCGGACGCTCGTCGAGGATCGGATCCGTGGCTTCGATGCCGGCACAGATGTCTATCTCCAGAAGCCTTTCGACCTCGACGAACTCCTCTCGATCGTCCGCAACCTGTTGGCCCGCAGGAGCCGCAACGGCCGGCACCGGCCGGCGGCGGTGGAGCGGCCCGCGGCTGCAGATCGAGCCGAGCCGGTGGACGACGAGGCGACGCTGACCGCGGGCGTCTATCGCTTCGGCGATGCGGAGGTGAACTTCGACACCTGGGAGGCACGCAGCGGCGTCAAGCCGGTACGGCTGACCAACCTCGAGATGAAGCTGCTGCGGTATCTCGTCGAGCACGAGGGCAGCGTCTCGTCGCGGAGCGATCTGCTCAAGAGGGTCTGGGGCATGGCCCGCGCGCCGGCCACCCGCACCGTCGACACCTTCATGCTCAACCTTCGCAAGTATTTCGAGGTCGACCCAGCCCGACCGGTGCATTTCCTGTCGGTGCGCGGCATGGGCTACCGGTTCGTGAAGGACAAGCCGGCAGCGACGCCGGCATCACCCGCCGAGCAGGGCGGCGGCGGCGACGCCGGGGTCGGGGCTCCGCAGGAGTGATTCGCCCACCAGCATCGCGTTGATGCCGGCCTGCTCCAGCCGCTGCACGTCGGCACGCGTGCGGATGCCGCTCTCGGCCACCAGCACGCACTCAGGCGGCACGCGGTCGCGGAGCCGCAGCACGTGATCGATGTCGGTCGTCATCGTCCGCAGGTCGCGGTTGTTGATGCCAATGAGCGTGGCGCCCAAGTCGAGCACACGATCGAGATGTTCCTCCGCATGGAGCTCCACCAGCGGCGTCATGCCGAGGTCGAGGATCTCGCGGTAGAGGCTCCGCAGGTGGCAGTCGTCGAGGCACTCAGCGATCAGAAGCACCGCATCGGCGCCGTGCGCCCGCGCCTCGATCACTTGGTAGCGGTCGACGACGAACTCCTTCCGCAACACGGGCAGCGGCACCGCCACACGCGCCGACTCGAGATCGACCAGGCTGCCGCCAAACCCGACGGCGTCGGTGAGCACGGAGAGTGCCGCGGCGCCGGCCGCCGCATAGCCGCGGACGATCTCCTCGATGGCTTCACCGGGCCGCAGTTCGCCGGCCGAAGGGCTCTGCCGCTTGAACTCGGCGATGAGTCTGATCGCCCCGGGTGCGGACACCGCCGCGAAGAAATCACGAACCGGTGGCGCGACCGCGAGCCGGCCCTCGAGGGCCATCGTTGGCACGCGTTCGCGCGCGATTGCGACCTCACGGTGCTTTCGGACCACGATTTTTTCGAGCAGGGTAGACATGAGAGTTCAATTTCAGCGGTGAAATGGCGGGTGCGACGACCGGCACGAGTCTATCGAAGATTCATTGACGGTCCCGCCAACCAATACTAGCATTGGCTCGGGTGAGGAGGCGGCCGTCCAAAACCGATGTTTTCGGTTATTCCATGTTATTCCACGTCCGGTGATCGACGGAGCTACAAGGGCACTTTGGGCTACGGAGAAGGGCATGCACATGCAACGGCGAATCGTGTCGGAATCGCGCACCGGTTTCACGCTGGTCGAGCTGCTGGTGGTCATCGCCATCATCGGCGTGCTGGTAGGGCTGCTTCTGCCAGCGGTGCAGTCGGCCCGGGAGGCAGCGCGGCGGAGTTCGTGCTCCAACAACATGAAGCAGATCGGACTCGCGGTCCATAATTACAATAGCGCCCAGAACGCCCTGCCGCCGGCCGTCCTGGGGAACGGCGGCGCCACGCTCTGGGCGATCCTCCTGCCCTACATGGAGCAGACGGCCGTCTATGCAAAACTCAATCTGACCGCACCGATGCGGTACGAGGGGCAGTGGTCCGGCTGGCTCGATGCCGCGACGCAGGCCGCGGCCGTGGCGAACGACGCCGCGCTCAAGACTGCGGTGGTCAACGAGTACGTCTGCCCGACGCGTCGGGCCCCCAGGACACTCAACTCCGCAGGCTATATCACCGGAGACTATGCGATCATCATCGGGGGTTCGGAGCAGTGGACATTCCACAATCAAATCAACAGCACCAATCCGGCTTTTCACAGGCAGGCGCTGAAGGTTGGCAAAATCGCCAGCGATGTGAACCTCCAAACCCCGGGCGCGCCTCAGCAGAGCTACCCGATGGCCGGCGTCGTATCGCGGACGAAGGCGAAGGACATCCTCGATGGACTCAGCAAGACCGTGATCGTCGGCGAAAAGCACATCACGCAAAACTACGTGGGCAAGTGCTGCGGTGGCAATAACGGCCCCAACGGTCGCGACGGCTGGATCTACTGGAACCGCGGTAACGGCCCCAACGGCTACGGTGAATACTGGGTGGCCGGGTCGGTCGACAAGGGATTGGCCCGCGACGCGTCGGATGGCGAGGAGCTCGGATGCACCGCCCTGCCGGCAAGCACAGGTTGCAATATGAACGCACCGGCACTTGGAAGCTGGCATTCGGGAATCTGTTTTTTCCTGTTCGCCGACGGCGCCGTACGGCCGCTGGCGGTGTCGATCTCCCAGACCATCCTCCAGAATCTGGGGTATGCGAAGGATGGCGCCGTAATCGACATCGAGATGTGATCGACGGTCCGATGCCGCTTTTGGTCTTGTGTCCTCGGCTGGAGAACGTGCGTGTTGAATTCGTGGAAGCTGCCGGCTGTCTCAATGTGCGCGGTTGCCCTGTGCTGCCTGCCGGCGGGATGCAGTTCCAAGGATCGGATGTATCCCGTGAAGGGCACGGTGCGGTTCGCCGGCGGTGAACCGCTGGCGATGGGGAAAGTGGTCGTGGACAGCCCGGACGGAAAGCGATCCTCCTGGGGATTGATCAAAGGCGACGGTACGTTCCAGATGGGGACGATGGCCAGCACCGACGGCGTGCCGGCTGGCACCTACCAGATCTATTTCCGCGAGACCATGACCCAGCCACCGGTCGACGAAAGCTCCGCGCCGGGGGGCACGGCGGACGCCAAGCCGGCCGCACCGTTCGTGCCGCAACAGCTGATTCACCCTAGGTTCCTCAAGAAGGACACATCGGGGATTTCGTTCGAAGTTCCCAAACAGTTGAACTGGGAAATCGTCGTCGAGCCGCCCAAGTAGGGTCCGTGTGCGATGGGACGCGAACGGAACAGCCGAATGATCCCAGCGGCATCGAGCAGCCTGCCGTTCCGCACCTGGGTTGTTATGGCGGCAGGATGCCGGTGTTTCCCATACGCCGGCCGCCTGGATGGCGGCCTCGCACCAGCGACCGGAGGTCGCCAAGAAACTGACTGAGGACAGGCATCCGCCTGTCATGGCGGCAGGATGCCGGTGTTTCCCATACGCCGGCCGCCTGGATGGCGGCCTCGCACCAGCGACCGGAGGTCGCCAAGAAACTGACTGAGGACAGGCATCCGCCTGTCATGGCGGCAGGATGCCGGTGTTTCCCATACGCCGGCCGCCTGGATGGCGGCCTCGCACCAGCGACCGGAGGTCGCCAAGAAAAAATGGCCAGGATGGCCATGTTTTTCGTGAAGCTAGTGCCGGAAGTGCCGCCGCGACGTCAACACCATCGGGATGCCGGCCGCGTCGGCGGCGGCGATCACCTCGGCGTCGCGCTTCGAACCGCCCGGCTGGATCACGGCGGCGATGCCCGCGCGGGCGATCAGTTCGATCGAATCGGGAAAAGGAAAGAAGGCATCGGACGAGAGCACGCTGCCCCGCGCCCGCTCGCCCGCCTTCTCCAGCGCGATCCGCACGGCATCCACCCGGCTCGTCTGGCCAAGGCCCGCACCCACGAGGCTCGTCCCCTGGCAGACCGCGATCGCATTGCTCGTGAGCCGACGCACGATCGTGAAGGCGAAGTCGAGCGACTGCGTCAGCGCGGGTGAGGGCGCCGCCTTCGTCACCACCCGCCAGGTCGCGGGATCGTCGCACGCCGTATCGGGCCGCTGGGCCAGCACCGCGCCGGCGATGCTCCGCAGCTCCAGGCCGGCCGTCGCCTCCCACGGATCGCCCGCCGGCACCTCGACCAGCCGCACGCTCCCCTTCCAGGTGGGTCGCGTGGTGAGCAACTCCACGGCCTCCGGCGCGAAGGCGGGCGCGGCGATCACCTCGACGAAAAGCCCCGGCGCGAGCAGCACCTCAGCGCACGCGCGGTCGAACGTGCGGTTGACCGCCACGATCGATCCGAAGGCGCTGG
>JBIIOL010000400.1:0-3892 GCA_044336965.1 Pirellulales bacterium
GAAGCGCCGGCGACCAACTGGAGCTGGCCCTGGGGCGTGATCGACGCCGCCAACGCCGCCGGATTGCTGCTCGTCGCCGTGTACACCAGTTCGCCTGAACGGACGATCTGCGAGAACTTCACGAACTGGTCGGCCGTGAGCGTGGTGCTATCGACCGCGGGGTTGGTGAACAGCGGGTTGGTGCTGAGGTTGGCCCCCGGCACGTTCCGCAGCGGCACCGTGTCGAACGGCGAGGCGTAGCCGAACCGCGGCACCTTCGCCATCTCATCGACGGCGGCCATCCCGCCGCCCAGCACGCGGCCGAAGACGGTGAAGCCACCGTTTTGCGCGTCGAGATTGGCCGAGTTGTCGGCGAGGTTGAAGAACCACTGGTTGGTGGCGCTGTTGGGGTCGGAGCCGAGCTTGGCCATGGCAATCGTGCCGCGGACGTTGTTGGCTGCGCTGGTGCCAGTCGGCTTTGGCTCGTTGACCACGGGGGCGCGTTGGGTGACGTTGCCGATCGCTATCCCAGGCTGGCCGTTCGTGACGGTGAATCCGCCTCCTTGGACGACGAAGCCTGGCACGGAGCGGTGGATGAACGTGTTCTGATAGGAGCCGCCGTCCACGTACGCAAGGAAGTTTGCGGCCGTGGCGGGCGTGGTCCGCAGCCGGTTTCCACCGGCCTGATCGAAGAGCTCGACGTAGACTTTGTCGTGTGGTGCGGAGGCGTTGACATCGAACCGCACGAGTGTGCCCGTGACGGCGGTATCGTCGTAGCGGCCCGCCAGGTCGATCGTGTGCGTGGGAGTCGACAGAGGCTGGCCGAGATCGGGCAGAGCGGCGGTGACTGACACCGCCAGCACCCGGCGGGACTCGAGCGGCTCGACGCGCAGGTCACGGCGGCGACGGAAAAATTGTTTCTTGGGTGGCATGCCGACACGATCTCTTGTGGCACGGAATCCCGGTGCCCGTGCCCATGACTATACGTCGTCCGCACCGGGAGCGTTCACGGAACATTTTTCCGGCGGAGGACGCGATTTATGCCGGCAGTTCAAAACCCTTGCGACGCTCGCGAACGATCAGGGCGTCGGCAGCTGCGTCGTTCACGAAACGTTCGGCGGCCGGATCCCACGTGAGCGGACGGCCCGCCTGACGGGCGATGTTGGCCAGGTGGCATGCCGTCACGGAACGATGACCGATCTCAACGTCGGCGACCGGAAGTTCCCGCGACCGCACGCAATTCAGCCAGTTCTCGAGATGCTCGCGGGCCTGCCAAAGCGCCGTCTGGTCGCTCCACTTCCGCTCTTCCTCGCTCACGTCAACGGCCTTGAGGATCTCGGCCGCGATCTCAGGTGGATTGCTCGTGACCTTGTTGCGGTTGATTTCGAGTTTGCCTTTCTCGCCGATGAAAACGCCGCCACCGTACGGCCCCTTCTCGAGGACGAAATTCACCACGACCCCGTTGGCATACTTCATCGACACGTGGCCGTTTGGACCCTCGGTGAGCGGCTTGATCTCGACGGGGCCGGTCTCGTCGGCGCCGAGCGCCCACTGAATCTGGTCGACGCCGTGGGCGCCCCAGTTGGTCATTTCGCCACCGGCGAAATCCCGCCAGCCCATCCAGTTCATCCACTTCCCGTTGAAGGGCCGCTCGGCGGCCTGATTGAGCCACTGGTTCCAGTCGAGCCCCGCCGGCACGGTCTCTCCTGGCGGCAGCGGGGATGGCGTGACGCCGGCACTCTTGTAGCTGACCGCCCGCACCTCCAGCAGCTTTCCAAGGCTCCCATTTCTCACAAACTCGCAGGCCAGCCGGTTGATCGCCATCGATCGCTGCTGCGAGCCCACCTGCAGCACGCGGTCATGCTTCCGCACCGCGCTGACAAGCGCGCGTCCTTCCTGGATATAGAGCGTGAGCGGTTTTTCGGCGTAGACATCCTTGCCCGCCTGGCAGGCCTCGATGCAGGGCAGCACCCGTTGAAACTCCCCCGTGCCGACGATGACCGCGTCAATGTCCTTGTGGTCGAGCACGCGGCGATAATCCTGGTAGGCGGGCCACTCGCCATTCCGCTTGGCCTTGTATTCCTCCGCCCTCGGAAGGTTGCAATCGCTCAGGGCGACGATCTCGGCCCCCTCGGGCAACTGGTCGAGCAGGAGCGATGCCCGCTTGCCGACACCGATGGCGCCCACGCGGATGCGATTGCTCGGAGCCGTCTCTGCCGCCAGGCTCCGCGGCTGCGGCAGTTTGAGCGCGGCGACGCCCGTAGCCGCCGACACGGCCAGGAAACTCCTGCGGCCAATGCCGCGAGCATCTGTTTTCATCGCGGTTTTCTCCTGGGGTGACTTCGGTTACCGGGGGGCGGTGCTCAGGGGGCAGCGGTAGGCGGCGGCAAGAAAAAAGGATAGGACGGCCAACGACACTTCCGCAAGCGTTTGACGGGTGGCGAACGGTCGATGGGGTGGGAGGGCCCTGCTCGGCACCGCCGGCGAGCATCCGCATCGCGTTCTTTGCTGGCGAGCCTGAACCCCTGGCACAGTGAGCCGCGACGGCTTGCCCTGTCGTGGTGGCGTTGGCTAAAACAATCGCGCTGAGGCCATGGGGCAGGCGATATGAGGCTCTGTCGGCAGTGGCCGGATTTGGAAACGCTCAGTGAGGCGGCCATGCTTTGTAGGCTCATTTATGCCAGCGACGTTGCGACGCCATTCGACTTCGGCGACCTGCAGGCGATCCTGGCCAAGGCCCAGCAAAACAATCCCGCTCTGGACATCACGGGCCTTCTGGTAATGGTGTCGCAACGCTTCCTGCAAGTGATGGAAGGGCCGAGCGAGAATGTAAACCTGCTCTATCGGAAGATCAGCCGCGACTCCCGTCATGGCAACTGCAGCCTGGTCGAGTTTGGGCCGGTTCCCACCCGCCTTTTCGATGCCTGGTCCATGCGGGCGATCCACACGGGCCTCATGAATCAGCAACTCAGGACGTTGCTCGCGAGCAAGTATGGAACCGATGAACGTGGCAATCTGGTGGTGCCTGATCAACCTTTCACGGCCACGAGTTTCCTCTTCGACATCGCCCGCGCTGATGAAACGGGCGCGGGGGTGTAGCCGACCTTCGCGAACGGCCCGGGCGCGGGCATAGCAGGCACGTAATCACGCTGCTGCGGCCCTGAACAGGCCATAACAGGCCTGCGACCGCCGGATGATACCGAAGCGTGAATCTGGGTGGGGCCTCCTCGTGCATTCGTTTGCTAACCGTTTTGCCAACATTGCCAAGGGCCCACTGCACGACCGTCATGCCGCCTCCCGGATTTCCGGCAGAGCACCTCGACGGCCTGCGGCTCGCCAAGATCGCGGTTGAGTTGGGCCACGCTCCACAGGCTTGCCACAATCGGCCCGTCACGATCTGCATGATCGGCACATCCCGGCCAATCGGGCCCTGACGCGGCGGGTTCTGCCCCCAGGCAAAACGTTTCCATCCTGCTGCCGCCGGGCGGTGGCCTAGGGTTGCAGGGTCAGGCGCCGTTCGGAGCCACCCGGGAGACACGCCGTGCTCGGCCGCTTGAGCATCCAATCGAAATTGATCCTCCTCCTGCTGGCGGTGACGCTCGCCTCGATCGCCGCCGTCGCCTGGATCGGCTATTCGTCCGGTCGCGACTCGCTCGCCCAGGCCACGGCGGACCGGCTCACTGCGCTTCGCGTCGGGAAGACGGCCACGCTCGACGCCATGCTCCGCAGCCTTCGCGACGAGGTGATCTCGCTCTCCGACACCCGCCGCGTGGTGGAGGGCATGCGCGACCTGCGGACAGCCTTCCGCGACCTGTCGACCCGGCCGCTTTCCCCCGCGGAACAGTCCAAGCTCGACGACTTCTACGCCACAGATTTCCTGCCGAAACTCGGCCGGGTCGTCGATGTGCGGCCG
>JBIIOL010000032.1:0-13152 GCA_044336965.1 Pirellulales bacterium
TGCGGTGCTGAAGTCGAATCGCAGGCGGAGGTCGGTCTCACCGGCATAGCCGCCCAGGTCGATCCGGGCCTGCCGCCACGAGCCGCTGTTGAACAACTGCTGGACGTTTTGATTCGAGTTGGTCGAGAGGTTCGAAGACACCGAGGTGAACGTCGGCAGTTCCGCGTCGCTCGTGTCCACTGGGGAGCGGGTTGTGTTGTTGGTCGCGAGGACCGTCCACGTCACGCCGCCGTCTTTCGAGATGAAGGCCCGGGCGCTGTCCACCATGCCACCGTCTGCGGTGCCGGTTGTATTGGCCTCGGTCTGCAGCAAGTAATTGAAATAGAGCGTCGGCCTGTCGGTGTTCTGGTAGCTGGAGAGGCTGAAGGGATTCGTTGACAGACTGCCGTAGGCGCCGCCTGGAAGGTTGTAGCTGTTGGCGATCTCCGCGTTCGACGTCAGATCTTGCTGCCAAGTGCCATTCTCGACGCCGTACTGGCCGTCAGCAGACTGGTAGTTGAGGTAGGGGCCATTCTGGCCTGAATACTGCTCCAACCCGAAGTACATGCTCACGCCGCCCACCGACTCGGCCTGCTCGCGATCGTTGCCCTGTCCGTCGGTGACTGTCTGGGTCAGATGAACGCTGTCGCGGGTGTTGTCGGGCGCGGCATTGATGCCGTGGCCGGCGTCGGTTCCCCGCCTGGTCGTCGCATGCCAGAGGTTGATGTCGAGTGGCGAGAAGGCGAGGCCCGTGGCGCCGCCGACGGTCGTGTCGATGTGGGTTGCATCGGCGATGCCGTCGTTGTCGCTGTCGAACACCTGCTGGAGCGCTCCGGTGGCGTCAAACGCCCGCAGCCTGCCGGCATTGTCGATCGCAAACAACGTGTTCTTCAGCGCCCCGCCGTAGAGATTCTGCGGGCCGAGGGCGAGGCCACCGAAGCGGACCGGGTTGCCGGTGGAATCCGGATCGCCATTTCCATCGACCAGCAGCGGGTCAGCCACGCCCGGCGTTGACGGATCAAGGTCGATGAGCGTGGCGACGCCGTTGCTCGTGTTGATCGTGAAGAAATGGCCGTTGGTATCGACACCATAGAGCAGTCCGTTCATGTACTGCATGCCGGTGACGATGCCCAGCCGGTTGCCAGCATCCTGGATGTTGCCCACGGATCCCCAAGGCTGCCCCGTGACGGCGGCGGCAGAGCCATTCGATGGGTCGGCGCGGAAAAGCCGCGAGGCGGTCCCGCCGGCGCGGACCGAGTAGTAGAGGTTGGCGTAAGTCGCCACGCCGGTCTGGCCCCACGCCATGGCATCGACGGTGTCGGTGGTGAGCGAACTGGGCGATCCAGTGAAGTTGTAGGTCACGCTGGCGATGGTGACGTTGTTCAGCACGACCGGGCTCGACCAGACGACGGAGATCGTGCCCGCGCCGCCGTTGACGTTGCCGGAAAGCGGCGTCTGCAGCCCGACGGGCACGCCGCCGACGGGCGTGAACGTCGTGATGATGCCGCTTCCGCCGGCGGAGAAGGTCCACGTTGCTGAGCCGAGCACCGCGTCGGTGTACTGGATCGTGCCAGACGTGACAGCCGTGATACCGGTCCTGGCCAGCGTGAACGTGCTGGTCGATCCCGCCCCGCCGCCGCCCGGCTTGAGGTTGGTCTCCGTGTTGCTCGTGCTCGTCGGCGCGTCGGGGATCGAGTCGTTGCCGAACGGTGTCAACGCGCCGGTGCCGGCGTCCACCAGACTGATTTGGCCGGCGGTGTTGGCCGTGCCGGTGAGCCCACGATAGCTGTAGAGCTTGCCGTCCGACCGCATCGCGAGATCGGACGTGGTGCTGCCGCCGAACGCCGACGAGATCGTCGTCTCGACGCCGCCCCGCATCGCATCGACGGTCTGTAGGCTGTTGCTCGTAGCGACGAAGAGCGTGACGTCACTGAGCGTGAACGGCGTGACATGTGTCGATAGGTTCAGCGTGTTGATCAAGGCGCCAGTCGTGGGGGCTACCGTCCCACTGGATTCCTTGGTCCCTGTCTGATAGCCCGTGAATCCGATGTGGTCCTCGACCACGCGGTTCACCGAATTGATCGGCTCCATGCGGATGAGCGTGTTGGCTGCGGCACTCTTGAACGTGGCGTTGAGCTGCGAGGGCAGCTGCTCGTTGCTCGACACGGCCACGTAATACCGCAGTTGCTTCGTCGGATCGGGCGGGGTGGCGGTGCCACCCGACTCGCCACCGAACGTGCCGGTCGGATTGCCGGTCGGGAGCTGCGCGGTGCCGATCATCGGATCGAGCTTGCCGAACGAACCACGCGACAGGTCGTCCGCGTCGCTGCCCTGGCCGGCACCCGGCTGGTCGGAGGCCACGTTCGAGTCGCGGCCGGCGAAGATCAGCTTGCCGGTCGAGTCGAACAGCCAGAGGCTCAGGTCGCCGCGGAAGCCGTCGCCATAGTCGAGGTCGATCATCGTGGCCCAGCTCTTCAGGCCATTGCTCAGGCCGCCGATGACCTGGATCTGCTCGTAGTTGAGGGCGAACGTGTACCAATCGACGTCGGTCTGGCCGCTGATGCTGCCGCCGATGCTGATCGTGTTGCGGTCGGTCTGGAGGAGGTTGCCCACATACTGCGCCGAACCAAACGTGTTGTTGGCGTCGGCCGCATTCTCGCCGTTCTCGCCCGTAAGCAGCGAGTTGTGCGGCAAGCCCTGCACGTCGATGCCGATCGTGGGATAGCGAATGTCGGCATACCGCACGGTGGAGCCGGGCTTCTCGTCACGCTGGCGGAGGCGGATCCGCAGTTCATAGGCACCGCTCGTCGCGCCGCTGGCGACTTTGGTCGGGTCGGCGAGATCGGCCTCGTATTGGGGCTTCGTGGTGGTCGCGTCGTAGCGAGTCTGGCTGCGAACGCGGACGTAATACTGCGCCTGCGTGCCGGCGGGTTGGCCGGCCAGCGGCAGCACGACCCGCATCCCCGCATCCCGCGGGTTGGTCGTGTAGAAGTCGCCGCCCCGCCAGGCATCCTTCCGCATGTCGAGAGCGGCGCCGACCGTCGCGCCGCCAAGCGACGCATCGGACTGGCTGTCGGCCGACCGTGCCAGCACGTTGCCGTTGGCGTCGAGCAGTTCCAGCATCGCGTCGAGCGACGTGCCTGTCTTGTCGAGATCGATCCAGACCTCGCTGCCGGCGTAGCCCACGAAGCTGTAGACGTCGACGTCGGAAGAGGAGTCAAGCGAGACGTGGCCGTGCACCTCGAAGCCAAGCCGGCGGTTGTCGTCGCCGCTCTTTTCCTGCGCCGACTCCCACGAATTGGTGCCGGTGGCGAAGTTCGGCGCCAGCACGCCGAGCGGCTGCGCCTCGGCAGGAGTGGCATTCCGGTCGATTCCGCCGGTCTGTGCCTTCTCCGACTCCTGGACGATCGAGACGTTGCGGTCGTTGGAGAGGGGCAGAAACTTGAGGCTCCGCCAATCACCGGCCGCCGGAGTCGACGCAGAGCCGTCGGAGTTGGTGTCCTTCGTGGGCAGGCCGAGCGGGTCGAGGCTCGCGCCGATGGAGTCGTCCTTGAGCGACGTGATGATCACGGGATAGCCGGGCTGACCGACCACCTGCACGGTGCCACCGATCCGGTCGTTGATGTCGAGGCCATAGCCGGCCGCCGTGAACCCGGCATTGGCACCTTCGAGCTTCACCACGAGGCTCGCGTCGGGAGCACTGACGAGCCGGATGCCGGTGGCGGTGTGGAAGTTCTGGACGATGATCTCGCTTTGGAGGATGGAGACGATGTCAACGTCGTCCCAGACGCTCTCCACGGTGATCTCCTCGCCGCGGACCTGCATGCCGCCAAGGGCGCCACCGGCCGGCCGCCCGGCGGCAGCGTCGATCGTGTAGGAGATCGTGTTGTCGCGGACGAGCGGACCGCGGTTGTCGTCGTACCGCGAGTCGCGGTCGATTTCGCCCGTGCTGCGGCCCGGATCGGGCAGGGAGACGTCGGTGAGCGAGTTGGCATTGATGCTGATGATCGCGCCCAGGTTGTCGCGGAAGTCGTTGCCCAGAATCACGGGTTGGGCGCCGCGGGCGAAGATCGTGGCAGCGACGTTCGTGCCGCGGCCGTCGCGGTTGGAACTCGACGTGCCGGCTGCGTTGTTTTCGATCCGGCTGTGGGCCACGCGCAGGTCGCCCTGGTGCACTTCGATCACGTTGAACTGGTCGAACCCGCCCTCGATGGGCGTCTGGCCGCCGCCGTAGCCGAGGTAGGCATTGTCGATGCTGGCCTTCGCACCGGCGTTCAATACGATGCCACCCCAGTCGCCAGCGGCACGCGCGTCAGGGAGGTTGGCATGGGTGAGGAACGTGCCACCGGCGCCATAGCGATTGTCGCCCAGGCTCGTGAAGATGACAGGCTTGCCGGCGGTGCCCTCGGCAATCAGCTGCGCGGTGCCCCGCTCCAGCTCGATCCGCGCACCTTGCAGTTTCACGATCACGCCCGGATCGATGGTCAGACTACCGCTCTGGCGGGCGAAGCCGACGCCATTGGGATCGAAGAACGACAGGGCCACACCCACTGCCGTGGCGGCGGGCTGGGCGGAGAGGGTGATCGACGTGGGGCTGTCGATGCTGGCGATCGTCGTGCCGACGGGGATGCCGCTGCCCGAGACCGGCATGCCGACCTTGAGGTCGGAGGTCCTGACCAGATTGGTCACTTGGGCGGAGATCGCGCTCGTGGAGCCGGTGCGGTCCAGTCGGTCGATGTAGCCGCCGACGCCGCCGTCGATCACCAGGCTTTCCTGGAGCACGTAGACGATGTCGGTGCTCTTGAATCGGGCCGTGACGTTGAGCTTGTCGACCACGCTGCCAAAATTCGTTTGAATGTTGACGAACAGGCCGTTGATCGAGTTGTTGAGCAGCTTGTTGCCGTGGATTTCGGGTCCGACGCGGCCGTCGCTCTCCTCGAAGCTGTTGGGGTCGGCGGCGATGGCGGCCCCGGCGCTCTGCGTGATCGTGTTGAAGGCGAGTGTCGGACGTGTGGTTTCCAGCTGGATCGGTGCGAACGACTCGAGCTGGGAATCGACCAGCACCTGCCCGCCGCCGTAGGTGATCGTCGCCTGGCTGACGCTGTTGAGAAACACCTTCTTCGTGGCGGAATCGGAGTCGGCCCGCATGACGAGGCCGCCCCACTGGCCGCCAGCCGCGGCGGGGCCGACGCCATCGGAATTTCCGCCGATGGTGTCGTCGTGGTACGAGGTGAACTGGACGTTGTTGGAGGGGGTGCCGAGCACCTGAAGGGCCGCCGAGGCCCGCGACGAGATCGAGCCGGACGAGGTGCCGACGTCGAGGATGGCGGCGCGGAATTTCAGGATCGCGCCCTCGTCGATCATCACCGTCACGCCCTTCGGCACGTTGAACGTCCTGCCGTCGGCCAGCGACGCGCCTTGCAGGGTCGTGCCGACGAGGTAGGGGAGGTTCGAGGTGTTGCCGACGATGCGAATGATCGTCTTGGAACCAATGTTGGCGATCGCGGACTGGATCGTGTTGTAGGGCGTGGCGAGCGAGCCGTTGCCGCTGGCCGCAGCGGCCTTGTCGACGTAGACGGTGTTGGCCGCCGAGGCCGTATTGAACCAGAAGTTGTGGGCACCGCCCGCCTTGCCGTCGCGGTCGCCGTCGAGCGGCGTGCCTGAGGTGTCGACGATCGTCGTGCTGGACGTGCTCGTGGGCGCAAAGGCAAGCTTGAGCTCGTAGGCGCCGTCGCTGCGGCCGCCGTAGCCGCTGTCGCTCACGCGGGGATCGAATGCCGTGTTGCCCGTGCTCGAGACGGCGAGAAAATAGGTGCCGGCCGTCACGTCGAGGCCGACGAACGAATCGCGGCCGTAATAGTCGTCGTTGCGGGCGACCATCGTCCGCACGGTCTGGCCGTTGACGATGTCTTCGCGATAGAGCGTGATGACGCTGTCGAGCGCGCTCTTCGCAATCTGGCCAGGACGGGCGACGATCGTCTCGGCGGTCAGTTTGCCGGCTTTGTCGAGCGTGAACGTGTAGAGGTCCACGTCGGAGCCGTTGGTCGGAAAACTTTGGATGAGCTCCTCGGTGTCGTAGTCGCCGGGGAAGACGGCCTCACCCGTCAGTCCGCGGCCCATGATCGTTGGCAGGTCGTAGGAGTGCGCCAGCCCCAGGTTGTGGCCGATTTCGTGCATGGCAACCTGGAACCAGGAGCCGCCGTATTCGCTAGCACCCCAGTCGATCCCGGAATTCATGATCGCGGAGGCACCCGACGCGATCCCCGCGACGCCGGTCGGCGGGAGAGCGGGCCCACTGGCCCGGATGTCGCCCGTTGCGATCGTCATGCCGCTCGACTCGGTCTCCTCGAAGCGAATGCCGGTATAACGGCTGAAGATCTCGAAGATCTCGCGGGCCCGCTGCTTCTGCTCGGCCGTGATGGCGTTGTGAAGCACGTTGCCCGACGGATCCGAGCCGTAGTTGTCCTGGAAGTTGTAAAGCACGACAGGAATGGTGCTGCCGGGCGAGGTGAAGACAGATCCCGCACCATGTTGCGTGCCGTCCACCGGGATCTGGCGGTGGCCGGGCGCATCCACGGAGCCCGGTTGCCCGGGGTATTGGAGGTTGCCAGCCGGCGTGGAGACGACCCTTCCAGCCCCGTTGATCGCGGCGGTTACCGTGGCACCACCGGTCGTGAGCGCCCCCAGATTGGCAGCCGTGGCGAAGCTCGAGTTGTTGTTCGTGAAGTCCGTGCCCTCTTGCACCGTGGCTGGGGCGGGAACCGCGGCTGATGCATCGCCGATCTGCAGCCGGTATTGCTTGTCATCGGCAATCGCGCCCGGGGCGAATGTCAGCACTGCCTTTCCGGTGGTGGCGTCATATGTGACCGACGTTGGATTGACCGCGGCCACGGGCTTGTCGGCACCGGTGGCGGTGTCGATCTCGAACAGCTGATAGGCGGTGACAGCCGTGGCCGAGCCGGAGGCGAGCGGATCCTCGAGGTCAAAGTAGACCGCGATCGCATTGCGATCCTGCGACAGGGCGTTGCCCACGCGGGTGATCGGCTGCGGCACGACCGACACCACAAACGCACCGACATCGAGACGGAAATCGAGGTTGTACGTGGCGCCGTTGCGGAAGGAATCGGCCGGCGCGGAACCCTGGGCCAACGTCTTGAGGCCACCGTCAATCACGATCCGGTAGGAGTCGTCGGGCAGGACGCTCGGGAACCGGATGACCACCTGGTTGTCGTTGGGCAGGTCGTCAACCGAGAGTTGCATGTCGACGCCGCGCACCAGCGTGACGTCGCTCTTCGTGCCCGCGGATCCAAAGCCATCTCCGGCACCGCCGCTCCGCACGATCGAGATATTCCCGAGCGTGGAGGGGTCGATGGTGACGCCCGGGCTGAACCGGAGCGTGAGCTCCTGCGGTGCTTCATTGAGCGTGGGGGCAGATTGGCCGCTGACGAAAAAAGGCGTTGTGCTGGCGGCATAGGCGGAGACCAGATCGAACGCCATCACCCGGCGTTCTTCGAGACGCTCGAGTTGGTGGTCGTTGGCGCGGTTGTCACGCTGCCGTCGGGCGGGCCGCCGCGACCGACGATTGAAGACTTCGTGCACTGTCGTCCGCCATGATGCCTTGGCCATAGGACCCGCCTGAATAAGAGATGAGAGATTGAGGAGAGAAACGAACCCGCAAACCGGTCACGGAACCTTGCGGAAAGCGACACCCCGTTTTGGCGTCACAATCCCGCTACGGAACAAACCTGTTCCACGACCGGGCCCATCCTTGTGCCGACCCCTACCACCCCAGGAACGAGTTTGGAGGGTTCAGAATACTGGACCCCCAAAATACGTGGCAGAAATCGATTGGGTTCGAAACTATCATGCCCTCGAACCTACAGCAACGAATTGGCATGACCTTGAGCCGGTCGTAGGCTGATACTGGCCCAAACCTGACGATTTTGCGGGTTTTATGGCCCCGAGGTGTGCTCCGGGCGGGGCAGCGAGACGCGGATGAGTCCTTCCCAGTCCCTGTCCGGCTGCCGCTGATTTGGGTGCCAAGGGCCCGGTCTGTGTGAAGCATCGGCATGACCTGCTGGGGGCCCGGCAAAGCCGACGTTTCTTCACTCCCTTACCCACTCTCCGCGACCCGCATTTGAGGATGCTTGGTCACGACCGCTACCAGCGGAAGTCGATTCCAGAGGCGTTCCGATTCTCTGTGTTTTGGGGGGAATTCAACGAAATGAACGCTTCTGCACGCCGAGAAGACCTGATTGCCTGTCTGGATTGTGCGTTGTCCAGGCCCAACGGGCCCTCGGCTCACCGGACGGGTCGCCACGCATCAACCCTTGGCTGGATGCTGCTCACGGGCCTCGCCTGCAGCAGTCCCCTCCATACATATGCCGCCGATTGGCTCTCGAGCGGCAAGTCGGACGCGGCACAGGCAGTCGCGCCGGCCGCGTCGGTCGCGGCAGCCGCCGCGCCCACGGCTCCGACTCCGCCGCTGCCGCCCTCTCCGCTCACGCCCGACAAGCCGGCAAGCACCTCAAGCGTGGCCGCAAAGCCACCCGTTCAGGATCAGGCCAAGCCGCAGGACAAGACCACGGCCAAGTCTGCGACCAGCACGATGACCAACACGTGGCAGTCGCTGACCGCATGGTTCAGTCCCCCCGCATCCACATCCAAAAACCCCCCTCAGTCCAAGGGCACGGCGGCCACGCCGGCAGCGGCGAGCACCGACGTCGCCAGTGCCGCGAGTGTCGTACGGGCGCCGAGCACCAGCCGGCCCACCACCACGGTTGGCCGATTCGATCCAGAGTTTGGGCCGGCGGGTTACTCCGTGAGCGACGCCACCGAACCGGGAGCCCAGGTGCCGCCTCGACTGGTGCCGTCGCGATTGGTACCGCAGCCTCAGCCGGCGGCGGAGAAGGAGCAGTCGGCCGTGGCCTCCGACGAACCGGTGAGTCTCGTCAGCTGGCTCTCGAGCTGCTACAGCGGCGGCCACGGCCACGGCGGCACGGCCGACGCGTGCCCCGATGTCTGCCTGACTGATACATGCTGCCCCAAGTGGGAGGCACAGGTCGACGCCCTCTTCCTTTGGCAGGGCAATATCCCCAGCCGGCCGCTCTATGTCGGAACCGCCACTGGCGTGACGGCACTTGATGCAAATCAGCTTTATGCCCCCGCGGCCATCGCACCGCGGTATGCCCTCACCTACCATCGCGACGACTGCCGGGCGATCGAGGTCAACTACTTTCAGGTCTGGGGTTTCAATGCCGAGCAGGTAGTGGGACCGCAGACCGATGCAGCCGGCAACGGTGTCTTCACAGCGAACAACCTGGTGGGTCCCGACTATGACAGGGTTTCCGGAGCGCTGGCCACGAGTTCGGCCAATATCCAGAGCCTCGAAGTCAACCTCCGGCGGACCGATGGCGGCATGATCGAGTGGATCAGTGGCTTCCGCTGGCTCGAGTGGGGACAGAATCTTGCCGTCACAGATTCGACTGTTGACATCCCCCAAGGCATTCCGCCGGCGACTCTCGGCTACGACTACGCCGCCATCAACACGCTCAACAGCCTCTACGGCTGGCAGTTGGGCGGCGACATGATGCTCTGGAACGCCGGCCGCTGGCTCCGCGTCAACGGCATCGCCAAGGCTGGTGTCTACTACAACCACCAGGCCGCACAGAACACCTACTACACCGACTTCTTCAATGCCGCTGCCGCGTCCTCGGCCAATGACACCGTCTCGTTCGTCGGCGAGACCGGCATCAATGCGTCTTTCGCCCTTACCAACTGGCTATCGTGGCGGGCGGGCTACACCTGCTTCTGGCTGGGCGGCGTGGCCACGCCGGCACGGCAGCTCGGGCTGACGGACATCGATACGAACACCACGTCGATCAACACCAACGGCAGCGTGTTTCTGCACGGCGTGAACACCGGCCTCGAGGCCCGGTGGTAGGGGCGGGGCGGTGAGCGGGCTTGACCGGCATGGTGAACGCTTGTATATAAATGAGGATCCGGCTACGGATTGATTTCAAAAAAAGCGTTCCATGCCGACGGGAGCCTCGAATTCATGAAACCGATGGAATTTCAAGCGACGCTCACAGGCGGCCACACTCTCGAGATACCTGCTGAGATCGCGGCGCAACTTCCCGACCACGGTACCGCAACGGTTGTTGTCTCTGTTATTCTCTCGGTTGACGGCGAGCCCGAAGAGAAAGAGTGGCTCACTGCCGCGCAGCAGCAGTTTTTGAGAGACGACTCGGAGGCAGACGCCTCATATGATCGTTACCTCTGAGCCGCAGTCGGTTGCATTCGGTGACGTGTGGGTGTGCCGGTTTCCGTTCACATCCGGTCAGGGCGCGAAAGCCAGGCCAGTGCTGGTAATTCGTGACCTCGGGATGGATTGCCTGGTGTGCCGCATCACTTCGATGGCGCATTACGAGCCGCTCGACTATGCACCGGCAGACTGGCAATCGGCCGGTCTGGACCGGCCATCTACGATTCGCGTGGCAAGGCTCGTAACGATCGAGAAGAGCCTGCTGCGTGCCCCGATTGGACGACTTTCAGATGCGGACCGCGAAGCGGTGCGAACGCTTTGGAATCAAAAGTTTCGGCTGTAAACAAGGCCTACCCGAGCCCAAATGCCTCGAGTGCCTCGCCGGTGTGGCTGCGGAGCAGACCCTTGTCGCGGACGCACTGCTGCACGTGCACGACGAGATCCTCCGGGGGTCCCTCCACCACGATCTTCCCGCCGCCGTCGCCCGCCTCGGGGCCCATGTCGATCACCCAGTCGGCCGCGGCGATCACCTCCAGATTGTGCTCCACCACCAGCACCGTGTTGCCCGTGTCCACGAGCCGCTCAAGCACGTGCAGCAGTTTCTCGATGTCGCTGAAATGCAGGCCCGTCGTCGGCTCGTCGAGGATATAGAGCGTGCTCCCGGTGCCCGGCTTCGCCAGCTCCCGCGAGAGTTTTACTCTCTGCGCCTCGCCGCCTGAGAGCTGCGGTGCCGGCTGGCCGAGCGTGATATAGCCGAGGCCGACATCGACCAGCGTGGAGAGGATCCGCGCGATCGCCGGCACCGTCTCAAAAAACTGCGCCGCCTCGGCCACGCTCATCTCCAGCACGTCGGCGATGCTCTTGCCATGCCACTTCGCATGGAGCGTCTCGGCGGAATAGCGGCGGCCGTGGCAGGTCTCGCACTCCACCCACACGTCGGGCAGGAAGTGCATCTCCACCCGCCGTTGCCCCAGGCCCTCGCAGGCCTCACAGCGGCCACCCGGCACGTTGAAGGAAAACGTCCGCGGCGTGAACCCGCGGGTGCGGGCCTCCGGCACCTTCGTGAAGAGCTGCCGGATGTGGTCGAACACGCCCGTGTAAGTCGCCGGCGTCGAGCCCGGCGTCGAGCCGATCGCCTCCTGATCGACGAGGATCACCTTGTCGATTTTTTCGAGACCCTTTACCGAGTCGTGCTGCCCCGGCTGCTCGCGGGCGGCATGCAGCCGACGGGCCAGGCTCCGCCAGAGCACCTCCAGGACAAGCGATGTTTTTCCCGAACCGCTCGGGCCCGTCACCGCCGTGAGCACGCCCATCGGCACCTTGAGATCCAGCCCGCGGAGCGTGCGATGGCGGATGCCGCGCACCTCCAGCCACGAGGCCGGCTGACGGCGGCCCTGCTTCTGCTTGCGGGCCAGTACCGCGTCGCAGGCCTTCTTGGCCTTGAGATACGGCCCCGTCACGCTCGCCTTCGTGGTGGCGAGCTTCGTGGGCGTTGCATGGGCCACGATCGTGCCCCCCTCGCGGCCGCTGCCCGGGCCAAAATCGAGGGCGTGGTCGGCCGAGGCGACAACGTCGCGGTCGTGCTCCACCACCACGATCGTGTTGCCGAGATCGCGGAGTTTTCCAAGCGCGGCGATCAGCCGGTGCGTGTCTCGCGGATGGAGGCCGATCGTCGGCTCGTCGAGCACGTAGAGCACGCCCGTCAGGCCGCTGCCCACCTGGGCCGCCAGGCGAATGCGTTGCAACTCGCCGCCGGAGAGGCTCCCTGCTGGCCGGGCCATGTCGAGATACTCGAGGCCCACATCGACCAGGAACGCGACGCGGGCATTCAGTTCGCGGAGCAGGTCGCCGGCGATCTTTTTCTCACTGTCGGAGAGCGAGACGGCGGCGAGCGACTGCTGCAGTCGCGCCAGTGGCATCCGGCACCAGACGTCGAGCGACCGGCCCCAGAGTGTGACGGCGCTGGCGACGTCGGCCAGGCGGCTGCCGCCGCACTCGCTGCAGGGCACCTCGCCCATCACCGCGTCGACCTTGCCCCGCAGGCCGGTCACCATCCGGGCCGCCTCCTCGCAGGCGGCCTCAAGACCCTTGAATTGAAAGGAGAACCAGGCTTCATCAGGGGCCTTGTCCCGTCGCTTGCGCTCAGGGCTTTTACCGGAAGGAGCGGGGATCCCGTCGCTTGCGCTCAGGGCTTTTATGGACGGTGGAATCCCGTCGCTTTTTGTGTCCATACAAGCCCCCGGCGCAAGCCGGGGGACTTCGTGCGAGGCTTTGCGGGACCGCTTCACCTCGATCCACTTCTCGCCCGTGCCTTCGAAGAGCACCCGTTGCTGGAGGCCCGACAGCTCGGCCAGCGGCACGTCGATCGGCAGGCCCGTCGCCGCGCAGAGTCCTTCGAGCATCGCCCGGCTCACCTGACCGCAATCGGCACGGTCGAGGCTCGGCCAGAGGTCGAGGGCTCCCGCGCCAAGCGAGAGCGAGGGATCGCGAATCAGCGATTTGTGCTCGATGCCGGTCCGCGTGCCGAGGCCGTCGCAGGTGGCACACCAGCCGAGCGGGCTGTTGAACGAAAACTGCCGCGGCTCCAGCGGCTTGAATCCCCGCCCGCACGACGCACAGGCAAGCTTCCGGCTGTGCACCTCCACGGGCCAGTCGGCCTCATCAACGCCCTCGACCGCCCGTGCCACGAGCATCGTGCCCGCGCCCGCATCGAAGGCCGTCTCCACGCTCTGTGCCAGCCGGCTCCGCTCGGCCGGCGTGGCCGTCACGCGGTCGACCACGATCTCGATCTTGTTTTTCCGCTTGCGGTCGAGCGCGGGCTTGTCATCGAGTTGCTGCGTCTTGCCATCAATCCGCACGCGGGCATACCCCGCCGCACGAAGCCCTGCAAAAAAAGCCTCGGGCGACTG
>JBIIOL010000401.1:0-3874 GCA_044336965.1 Pirellulales bacterium
TGTATCCCAACGACGCGGGCTTATCGCCGGACGGTGGGAGTTTTCAATGTTTTTGGCCCCGGCCACGCTGGCCGGTGAAGACAACACACGCATATGGGTACCGGGTATGCGCCGCGTGGTGATGCCTTCGAATCCGCGAGACTTCCCCGAGTTCTCGGGGTTTTCCACCGATCGCGGTGCACTAGGATACGATGGAGCGGAATGACTCGCGCCGTTTCGGGCGGAGAGTTCGCGGAACCTTTTATTCCGGCGATGCGAGAGGACTCGATGCTGTTTGGCTTGCGAGATGTATCTCGTGCCTGCCTGCTGGCAGCCGGCCTCGGCCTGGCCAGTGACGCCACCGCGGCCGAGCCGTTCGAGTCGTTCCTGACGACCCACTGCGTCCGCTGCCACGGCCCCGAGCACGAGGAGGGGTCGGTGAGGATGGACCAGCTCTCTCGCGACTTCCGGTTGGGGGCCGACACATCGCGTTGGGCCGACGTGCTCGAGCGGGTGAACGCCGGGGAGATGCCGCCGGACACGGAGCCCAGTCCGACACAGGACGACATCGCTGCCTTCGTCTCGCATCTCGACGCACGGCTCAAGGAGGGGCAGGCCGCGCGGATGGCGGCCCGGCCAGCGGTCGCGCATTACCGCCTCAGTCGCAGCGAGTATCAAAACACGGTCTATGACCTGCTCGGCGTGCGCTACGATCCGGCCAAGCCGGGCGAGCTCAACGAGGACACGCTGTGGCACGGCTATGAGCGCATCGGCTCCGAGCTGTCGCTCTCGCCTTCGCACATGGAGCGGTACTACCGCGCGGCGGGCACGGTGCTGGATCGTGCTTTCTTCGGTGCCGCAAGCCAGGTGCGCACCAAGCGCATGACGGCTTCCGAGTTGCTCTTCGGCCCGGCGGAAAGCCCGCGGGCAAAGGAGGTGCAGGAGTCGCTGAAGCAGTTCGGCATCCAGCGGCCGCTGCGTCACGTCATCTTCCCGTCCTCTGATACGAACGGGCGTCGTGTGGCGCTCGAATCCTCGTGGCTCAGGGACACCAAGGCGCAACCGGGACGAATCGATCCATCGAGCGGACTGTATCGTCTGCGCATCCAGGCCAGCGGCATCCGGCCCAAAGACGGCCAACTCGCGCATCTTCGCATTGGCTCGATGGACCCCGCCAGCCAGATCATCAGTGGATTGGTCGAGTTCGACATTACAGCACCGGAAGATCATCCGCAGGTGTATGAGTTCGAAGTCTATGTGGAGATGCCGGCGCGGTTTTACTTCCAGGTTGTTTCCTCCGATAATATGCCCGGCTTTGCGAACCAGTTCGGCGGGCGTACCCATCTCTTCACGCATAGCAGCGAGCCGTTGCTGCTGAATCCGACGGCGGCGCAGATCTTCGATGACAAGGGGAATGCCCTTTTTCCAACCGTGCTGCTCGACTGGATCGAATGGGAAGGACCGCTGGTCTCCGACGCGGAGAAATCGCGGCATGAAGGCGTGCTGCCGCCCGATGAGGCCACGCCGGAAGTCGTCGCGGAGCATCTGAAGCGTTTCGCCGAACGTGCCTGGCGACGTCCGGTGAAAGCGGAGGAGCTGGACGGGTATCTGCAAGCGTATCGCTCCGAGCGCGAGGCGGGCGAGACCGCAACCGCCGCTTATCAGGTGGCACTGAAAGGCGTGCTGACCTCCAAGGACTTTCTCTATCTCGTAGAGGGCGACCCCGTGCCTCGCGAGCGGCTCACCGACTTCGAGCTCGCGTCGCGGCTCTCCTATTTCCTCTGGAGTTCGATGCCCGACGACGGCCTCTTCGCCACGGCCGGCGGGGGCAGCTTGACGGGGACGGGGCTCGAGCGGGAGGTCGACCGGATGCTGGCCGACGGCAGGATCGGCCGGTTCGTCGAGGACTTTTCCCGGCAGTGGCTGCAGCTTCATCGCGTGGGCATGTTTCCCCCCGACAAGAAGCTCTACCCGACCTACGACGCCTGGCTCGAGAAGAGCCTGCGGAGCGAGCCCGTCGAGTTCTTCCGCGAGATGTTTTCCCAGAACTTGCCGCTCGAGGGCTTCATCGATTCCAACTGGACGATCGCCAACGCCCGGCTCTGCGAGTTCTACGGGCTGCCGGAGCCGCAGACGAGCGGCTTCCAGCGGGTGGCGCTCACGCCCGAGAGCCATCGCGGCGGCCTGCTCGCGATGGGAGCGGTACTCGGCCTCACATCCGACGGCACGCGGCATCGTCCGGTGCACCGCGGCGTCTGGCTGAGCGAGGCGATCTTCGGCAAGACGCCGCCGCCGCCGCCGCCGAACGTCGACCCCATCGAGCCCACGCCCCCCGACGGCCAGAAGGCCACGCTCCGCGACAAACTGGCAACGCACCGCAGCAACGCCGCCTGCGCCGCCTGCCACGCGAAGATCGACCCCCTGGGTCTGGCCTGGGACAACTACGACGCGATCGGCCAGTGGCGAACCCGCGAGAAGGTGCCCCGGGGTGTCGGCCAGGATCCCCCGGTCGACCCGTCCGGCACGCTGCCCGACGGCCGGTCGTTCGCTGACTCAGTCGAATTCAAGCGGTTGCTGATCGACGACCGCGACGCGTTCGCGCAGGCCTTCGTCGAGCACCTCTGCACCTACGCCCTCCGCCGCGTGCTCACCGTCGATGATCGCGATGACGTCTCAGCCATCGTCGCGGAGGCCAGGCAGCACGACTACCGCGTCAGGGACATCGTGCGGGCCGTGGCCCTTTCCGACCTGATCCGCAAGCGCTGATACCCCGAGCTCAAACACCACCCCCGAGGAGCCTCGTTCCATGGCGACTTTTCTCTCGCAGTCCTGGCTGATCAACCGCCGGCACGCGCTTCGCGCCATGGGCAGTTGCATCCCGCTGCCGTTCCTCGAGTGCATGGTGCCGCTGCGGGCCGCGGAGAAGGCCGCTGCATCGACGCCACGTCGCAGCGCGTTCATTCACTTCGATTACGGCACGTTTTCGATCAACTCGCAGATCACCAAGCCGGGAAAAGACTACCAATTCTCTCGGGCCCTCAAGCCCCTGGAGAAGTTCCGCGACGTCATCACGCCCATCAGCGGCATGAGCCACCCGGGGGCCATCGGCACGGCCCACGAAGGAGGCAAGGTGTGGCTGACCGGCGGAAAAATCGGCCCTTCGAGCCGCAACACCATCTCCGTGGACCAGAAGATCGCGGAGATCACCGCGCCGCACACGCGTTACCCCTCGATCGAGATCGGGCGCAATGGCGGACTGGCCTGGACCGCCGATGGCGTGCAACTGCCGATGATGACGCGTTGTGATGAGATCTTTGCGTCGATGTTTGAATCGCCAAAAGGCGGGGTCGCCACGCAGCGGCGCGATCTCCGTCAGAAAGGCAGCATCCTCGATGCCAACCTCGACGCGGTACGCCGGCTCGAACAAAAGATGGGCACGGCAGACAAGGGACGGCTCGAGCACTATCTCGCCTCCGTTCGCGAGGCGGAAATTCGCACGCGCCGCGCCGATGCCTGGCTCGACACACCCCTGCCCGCCGTCTCCGACGCCGACCGCAAGCGGCTCAGTCGCGATATCCCTTATCCCGCGCAGTCGGGCGACTACTTCCGCACGGTCTATGACCTCATGGTGCTCGCCTTTCAGACGGATCTGACCCGCGTAGTCACCTTCAATCAGGCAAACGATCCCATTCCAGAGATCGGCGTCACGCAGCCTCGCCACGCACTCAGCCACCACTCGGGCGACCCCAACTACATGGAATTGCTCACGATAAACGACACCTTCCTCTTCGAGCAGTTCGCGTACTTCCTGACCCGGCTCTCTGAGACGAAGGACATCGATGGCAAGCCGTTGCTCGGCTCCACGATGGCGCTCTTTGGCAGCGGCATGTCCGAG
>JBIIOL010000403.1:0-3867 GCA_044336965.1 Pirellulales bacterium
TGCCCATGTCCCGAGAGCCGGCGTTGCTGACGAGCGCAGGCAGGATGCGGGAGCGAAGTCAGCATCGAGTGAGCGAAGGCCATGGATGGCCGTAGCGAACGTCCGGCGACGGGGCATGGGCCGCCCCGAACCGTCACAGCGTCTTCAGGTATTCGAGCACGGCGGTCTTTTCATCCTCATCGAGCGCGTCGGGGAAGTCGTGGCCCTTGGCGCTCTTGCCAGGCTTTGATGTGTCGAAGTGTCGGCGGCGTTCGGCGGAGGAGAGCTTTTCCTGCCCCGTCCCGGCGGGCATTTTCTCCATCTCTTCCACCTCCAGGCCGACACGGGTCTGGTCGTAGCCCGTCGGCGTCCGCTTCCAGACAGCCGGCCGCTCCGCGGGATGGAGCAGGTGCCAGAGCGTCGGCACAGAGCCGTTGTGGAGGTAGGGCGCAGTCGCCCAGACGCCGTCGAGCGGTGGCGCCACGTAGCCGGCGGGAGACTCACAATCTTTCATGGCGGCGGCATCCGCTCCCATGTGGCCAAACCAGCTCTTGTTGAGGTCGCCACGTTCCTTCGCCGTGAGCGAGTCGAATCGCACGCGGTCGGTGCCCACCTCCGAGATGTCCACGATGCGATCGGGGTAGGTCTCCTCCTCTATCCCACCGGCTGCCCCGGCAACGCGGTAGGTGCCGTGGCAGTCGGCGCAGTGCTGCTGGAAGATCACCCGTCCTTTGTCGGCGAGTGGCATGTCGATCGGCCACGGCCACCGTGGAGCCTCGAGCGTCTCGATCCACTGCTCGATGTCGCGAAATTCGTCCTCCCAGGCATGAAACTTCTCCGGCCCGTTCTCCTTCACCAGGAGAAACTGCATCAGGATCCGATGGCCCTTGGGCGCGAAGCCGTCGGCATAGAGGCTCCGCCGCTTCTTGTAGTGCCACCAGGCTGGCGCATCCATGTCATGATGGACGAGATCGAACCGCGGCGGCCGCTGGATGATCGACAGGTCGGGGGCGCGGTGCCGCATCAGCGCCACCCCGAACATCACGGCATTGGTCGTTCCGTTGGTGGTGCCAAGCGGCAGAAACAGCGATCCCATGTCCATGTGGCCGAACGGCTTTCGCTGCTTCACCTTGACCAGCCGCACCTCCTCCGTGAGCGTTTCGAGGGCGTAGTTGGAATTGGGGAGTCCGGGGATCACGTGACCATCGACCTGCCCCTGGTGGCAGGCGAGGCAGCTCATCGTCCACGAGCCCGATGACGGATCGACCACGTACTGCATCGACCGGGATGCGTCGTCGGGATGGGGGGTGAGGCCATACCGCTCCATCGTCATCCGCCGCCGCTCCGGTAGGGCAGCCTGCTCGGCCCTTGAACGACTCGGCTCCTCCCACGTCGTCCAGAGGTCGTCGAACACCTGCTGGTCGAAGTCCGGAGGCAAGTAGGCCTGCGTGAGCAGCAGGCTCAAGCCCCGCGCGGTGGGCGATCGAGTCGCATCGGCCCGGGCATCAACCGGCGGTGCCGCCGTCCGCTCCGCTGCGGCCAGCGGGGCCGCCGACAACAGCATCCCGGCAAAGGCGAAGAGTGCGGCTACCGACAGCAGCACGCAGGCACAGACAACGAAGACGGCCCGGCCGAGCAGGCCCGGAACCACGGGGAATAGGCGTTCGACTCGGGAAGCGTTCATGGCATACTGGACCCGGGCGGCACGACGAATGCCCCAGTATAGACGTACCGCCCGCCACGGCCGCCGCCCCCCCGCAGGCCGTTTCCGACTCCCGCCTCGCACGCCCGCCCCGCCATGCCCACCGCCAATCCCATCTTGATTCCCGAACTCCGCGTCATGCTCGGCGAGGGAGACGCCGACGGCCTGCGAGAGGTGGCCCGGGAACTCCACCCAGCCACCGTGGCCGACTTCTCGGAGGGACTCGACGACGGCGAGCTCTGGCAGCTCCTCGACTTCCTGCCCGTCGAACGGCAGGCGGAAATCTTCCCCTATTTCTCCATGCCTCGCCAGGTGGAACTGGTGAAGGCCGCCGATCGGGCCCATCTGGGACCGCTCATCGAGTGGATGGCGCCGGACAACCGAGACGACCTGCTCCGCGAACTCGATCCGGAATTGGTCGAGGAGATCCTGCCGCTGGTGGCGAAGGCCGAACGGCACGACATCCGCATGCTCCTTTCCTGCCCCGAGGGATCGGCCGGCGCGCTGATGACGACCGAATATGCCTCGCTGCCAGCCGACATCACGGCCGGCGAGGCGGTGTCCCGCCTGCGGTCGCAGGCCCCCAACAGCGAGTCGATCTACTACATCTACGTGCTCGACGCCGATCGGAAGCTGGTCGGCTTCGTGTCGCTCCGCGACCTGATCCTCGCCCGGCCAACCGCGCTCGTATCGGACCTCATGCAGCGGGATCCGATCAGCGTGCGTCTGGAGGAGCCGAGCGACCGGGTGGTGGAAAAGCTGGCCCGCTTCGACTTCCTCGCCATCCCGGTGGTGGATGACAACAACCGCCTGGTGGGAATCGTCACGCATGACGACGTGCTCGACGCCGTCCGCCAGGACGCCACCGACGACGCGCAGAGGATCGCCGCCATTTCGCCCCTCGGCGAGAGCTATCTCGAGGCGGCGATCGTCTCGATGACCTGGAAGCGCGGGGTGTGGCTGGCGATCCTGTTTGCGACGGCCGCGCTCACGGCAATGGTGCTCGCGAAGTGGGAGTCGCCGCACGTCTGGCTCGTGGCCTTCATCCCATTGGTGATCGCCAGCGGGGGGAACTCCGGCAACCAGTCGGCCACCCTCGTGATCACCGCCCTCTCCACGGGCGACTGCAAACTCTCCGATTGGCCCCGGATTCTCAGGCGGGAGTTCGTGCTCGGACTCTTCCTGGGCGGACTGCTGGCAATTCCGGGCTACTGTCTGGCGCTCGCCTATGCGCCGACCGCTGCCGCTGCGCTCGTGATTCCGCTGACGATCCTCGGCGTGGTGATGATGGGCACGATGGTGGGGTCGGTGCTGCCGCTCGTCTTCCGTTCGATCGGCCTCGACCCCGCCCTCATGAGCAACCCGTTCGTGTCGGCGATCGTCGACATCGTGGGAATCGTGCTCTACATGCTGATCGCTCTGATCGTGCTCGACTGACGCAACTCACATCCCCGGCGGCAACGTGTCGCCGCGTTTGGCAGCGGCGGCCTTTGTCGAGATCTCGATCGATACAACGCCATCCCGATTGCGGATGATGTAGACAAGCCTGCCACCGGAGTCGCTTTTTGCGAGGATCGTACGCAGCACCGCCTCGGCCGGCTTGTCCTGCTCGTCCAGCCCGAAGGACTGGTTCTTCGTAATGCCGTCCAGCTGCAGGTCGCCGCCCAGGATCTCCATCGGGATGCCGATCTCGTCCGACAGCATCTGGATCGACTTCTCCAATGTGTCTTTCGCGAACACGAGCGAGATCTTTTTCTGGAGGCCGCCTGCCGGGGCAGCGGATGCCGCCGCGGGCTTCTGTGACACGCTTGCCATGGATTCGGAGCCTGGTGTCTGCTCGAGGGCCAGTTCCGACGCCAGCACGAGATTGTGGCCGGCGTGCCGGGGAAGATAGGTGTTGAGCACGACCCCTTTCCCCTCCGCACCGCAGCGGGCATTGTCTGCAACCACGCTGATCATCGCGGGCAGCCGCATGATGAGCTTCCTGCCGTAGGGATGCGGATTGATCGCGGCGCAATAGTCCTCGACCGCCTCGGCGACCTTTTCGATCTGCCGGGAGAGCCGGCCTGCCAGCGGCTTCGGCGGCTCGGCGCGGGTGGCGATCGCGTCGATCTCGGCGTAGAAGTTGTCGCCGAAATGCAGTGACAGGGCGGCTGCCCTCACGCCGTCGCCAAAGAAGCCGCCGA